>DAISZI010000014.1:0-16045 GCA_036824885.1 Oligoflexia bacterium | reverse complement strand
CGATGAATACCAAGATACTAATTGCTCTCAGTATCTTTTTTTGTCACAGCTTGCTTCCTCTCAGCATGGAGGGCATGAGAATATCTGAGTGGTAGGAGACGAAGATCAATCCATTTATAGTTGGAGGGGAGCAGATATTCGTAATATCTTGGATTTTGAAAAAGATTATCCAGGAGCTCATATGGTCAAGCTTGAGCAGAATTACCGTTCTACGCAGAATATTTTAAGGGTCGCAGGAGCGGTGATTAGTAAAAACAAGGCGCGAAGAGCTAAAACGCTTTGGACAGAAAACTCTGTAGGATTACCAGTGGTTTGGATGCAATTAGCTGAAGAACGCGCTGAGGCCCAGGCAGTGGTGCATGAGATTCAAGCGCATGTGAAAGAGGGATGCCGTTACTCTGATTGCGCTATCTTTTATCGAACGCATGCTCAAAGTCGTCAGTTTGAAGATATTTTAAGGAAAGAAAAAATAGATTATCAAGTGATTGGGGGCGTGCGATTTTATGATCGTAAAGAAATTAAAGATATTTTGGCTTATTTCAAAGTCATTCTCAACCCTAATGACGCAGTGAGTTTTAAGCGTATTCTTAATGTTCCAGGAAGAGGTATCGGTAAGAGCACGGTAGAAAAGTTGGAGACCTTAGAGCAGTCAGGACGTTTTTTTTGGGAAGTTTTAGATCAAGTAGCTCAGGATTCTGAGTTAATTTCACCTGCTGTTACAAGAAAAATAGCACCTTTTGTTTCACAGGTGAAAGGATGGATTCAAAAGCAGCCAGAGCTTTCCCTTTGTGAGCTTTATACGCTCATTTTGGAGGATATTGGTTATGTTCGGTTACTTCGTCAAGAAAATACCGAAGAATCCTTAGCGCGGGTTCAAAATTTAGAAGAGTTAATGACCTTGCTTCAAGAATTTGAGGAGGAGCAAGATTGTTCACGAGGGGATCTTCTGAGTCTTTTTTTGGAGCAATCCACTTTAGTTTCTGAGGTAGCCTCGAAAGAAGATACCTCCTGTGTGAAATTGATGACTTTTCATTCTTCCAAAGGGCTTGAGTTTCCTATTGTTTTTATGGTGGGGATGGAAGAAGGATTGTTTCCTTCTTTTAAGGCTTTGGAATCCAAAGATCGTGACCTTGAGGAAGAATTCAGACTATGTTATGTCGGGATGACACGAGCTCGTCAGAGATTGTATCTCAGTAGTGTGCTTTTGCGTAGGATTTGGGGAGAGACAAGTTTTCAGAAAGCCTCTTCTTTGTTGGAGGGCATTCCCTTGGAATGGCTGGAAGTGCGTTCTGATGCCCAGCAAGCAGCGCGCAAGGACGTGAGAATGAAGAAGTTTTCGTTGTATTAGGGAGGATCTTTGAAAAAGCTGATCGTAGGTTGCCTGATCTTGTTTTGCGTTGCAATTGCAAGTTTATGGTTCATTGATGTCAATCGTTACTTGCCTTATTGGGTAGATGCAGCGAATCAAAAAATCCAAGGAAAGCTTGAGTTAGGAAGGGGATCGTTATCTTTGTGGAAGGGAGCTCATGTTGCCGTTGAGGGATTGAAGCTTTCAGATACGAAAGGGGAGCCTATCATAGTAGTTAAGAAAGCTTTTTTCAAAGTTTCTTGGGTTTCTCTCGTGATGCAGGCTTTGGGTTTACAAAAAAAAGGTTCTGTTTTAGTGACGTTCCAGGTGGAAGGAGCTGAGATTTACCTGAAAAAAAAACGGAAAGTTTGGAATTTTTCAAGTTTGTTACCTCCTGCGACTTCCTCTGAGCCTTCTTCTCAAGCGAAGGGGTCTTCGAAGCTTGCTTGGCGTTTGAATCTGGATTTTTTGGATAGTACGATCCACTATGAAGATGAAGCGATGAAAACCCAGGCTCGGGGCATTGAGTTGCATCTCGAGGACGTTTCTTTAACCCACCCGAGTCGTTTTAGTTTGGTGGCAACGGTGGAGAAACGCGATGCATTATTTCAAGTTTCGGGTAAAGCAGAGATCAAGGCTCAGGTTTTTCCTGAAATGGATAAAAATCAGTTGAAATGGGAGGCTCAAGTAGATTTTGGAGGACTTGAAGCGATTTTTCCTGGAAAGTTTCTGAAGAAAAAAGGGGTTCCTGCATCGTGCGAGATGTCGGGTGCACTTCATTGGGGGTCTGCAGTGCGTGTTGATCTTGGGGAAGTTCGGATGGCGCTTCTTCAGTCGACATGGAAGGGGTATGGGTTTGCAGTTTTGGGGGAAGAGCTTGCTTTTGCTGCGCAGGTGAAATCTGATCCTATCGAAGTGGCACCTTGGGCGGAGGTCTTGCCTCTTTTAAAAGAGTATCAGCCGAAGGGGCGGTTGCGCTTGGAAGGAAGGATTAAGCGTCAGAAAGCTTTAGCTTTTGAGGGGAAGCTTTTTTTAGAGGCATTTTCTGTCGTTTTACCTCGTTTGAAAGCCCCTTTGATCAGTGAGGGTGTGGTTGAAATTCAAAATGAGCGTGTGCAAACTTCGATGAGTCTTCAAACTTCAGGAAATCAAGTGAAGGTTGCAGGAACCTTGGTTTCTTTCACTCATCCTTCTTTGGAGGTGAAGGTGAGTGGTTCTGAATGGGATGCGGATATCTTGAGTCAAGCTTCCTCTGGAAATGCTCCTGCTTCAGGGGTGCAATCGTCTGAAGTTACAGCAGATGCTTCTTGGAAAAAAAATCCGCTTCTTTTGAAAAGTCGTACGCGTTGGGTGATGGATGTCGGAGGTATTCGAGCACAAGGGGTGAAGCTTGCAGGTATTCATTCTATTTTAGAAACCCAAGGGCTTCAGTGGACGATCCCTCAGTGTTCCTTTCGGGTTTTTTCTGGGGGTGTGAAGATGGGAGGTTCTGGTCATGCGGATCTCAAGCCTTATCACATGAAAATGCAAGTGGACGGTTTGAATATCAAGGAAGCTTTGACTTGGGCATCTCCTTCTTGGGCAAATACCATGGCAGGAAAAGCAGAGGCATCGGTGGATGTTCAGGGAGAGGGTTCCTCCCTTGCTTCATGGAAAGGGCAGGGATCGATGAAAATTCGGGATGTTGTTTTTTCAGGGCTTGATCTAGGGAAGATTGCTTTAGAGTCTGTTGAAAAAAGCATGCAACCACTTACGAAGAAGGTTCCTGGTATTCAAGAAAAAGTCTTGAATTTTTCTCAGAAGCAGTCGAGGTACAATCTTGTTTCAGCAGATTTTAAGGTAGCAGGAGGTTTTTTCGAGATGTCTTCGTGGGTGGCTCAGGCTCGTGCTCAGGAGGGTATAGATCTTCGAGGCCAGGCTAAAATTGGTCTTTCTGATAAAAGTTTGGAGGGGACTTGGGAAATGATTGACACTTATGGGATGACTCATCTGGAAGATTTGAGTCTGGTGCAGCAGGGGGTGCGTGTTGATCGGATTTTAGCTGAAAAAAATGCCCCTGTTCGTCTTCCTATGCGATTGGGTGGTAAGTTGAATGCTCCTCGTTTCTTTTACGAGCAAACTTCGGACCATTTGATACGTGTTGCATTAAGCAATGTGGCTCAAGCGCTCAAAGGGCAAGCAGGTAAGAAATTGAAAGAGCAGGTAGCGCCCTTGCTGAAGGATGCACCTCCTGCTATTCAGGATCAGCTTAAAAAATGGTTTCGCTAAAGGCTTGCATTGATCTTGGAACACAGACCTGCTTACTTTTAGTTGCAAAAAGTACTGGGGAAATTCTTGTAGATCGAAGTAGCATGGTTCGTCTTGGGGAGGGGGTTAAAAAGCTCAGAGTTTTAAATCCTCAAGCTCAAGAAAGAACCAGGGTCTGTTTGAGGGAGTATGCTTCGGTAGTTGCGTCTTATGGTATTTTAGCTCAGGATGTGGTCTGTGTTGCGACTAGTCAAGCGAGGCTTGCTTCGGACGCTTCTTTATTTTTTCAATCTTTGAGGCAAGACTTTGGGTTTGTTTTTCAAATTCTTTCGGCGGAGGAAGAAGGGCGTTTTGCTTTTGAGGGAGCTTTGCTTCCAGGATTTCCCCCTGAAGAGGTGGTGGTGGTTGATATTGGGGGAGGAAGTACTGAGCTTATTTCTGAGCATGAGGTACAAAGCTGGGATTTGGGATGTGTAGGGTTGAGTGAGGCTTATTTTCCTAAGTATCCCATCGACATCATTGCTTGGATGGCTGCCCAAAAAACCGTTCAGGAAAGGTTTTTTTCTTCTCGAAAGAAAGCTTCCTTGATGGGAGTAGGTGGCACTATTACTACTTTGGCGTGCTTAGCTTCTTCTTTGAAAAGTTTTGATGCGCAGGTGATTCATGGTTCAGTTCTTCTTCGTCAGGATGTGGAGCATTTTTTAGAGCGCTTCCGTTTATCCTCTTGGGAAGAGATGGTGGCGTTTTTAGGTTCTCAGAAGCATCGTGCAGATACCCTTCTGGCAGGAACGCTGATTTTATCAAGTGTGATGGAGCAAGGGGGTTATTCTGAGCTTCATGTGAGTGTGCGGGGACTTCGTTATGGAGCTTTAAAAGTTTGCCATTAGAAAAGCGCTCAAAATGTGTTAGGATCATTCCATGCTCGATGAAAAAGTTCCTATGACTGTAGTTGGTAGAAAGCGCTTAGAGGAAGAATTGCATCAGCTTTTGACCGTTGAGAGGCCGATGGTGGTGCGTGCGATTGAAGTAGCGCGCGCGCATGGTGATCTTTCTGAAAATGCGGATTATTCGGCTGCTAAGGAGCGTCAGGGATTTATTGAAGGTCGTATTCAGGAGATCAATGGAAAACTTGCGCGTGCCCAGGTCATTGATCCTTCTCAGATTAAGTCCGATCAAATTGTGTTTGGAGCGACGGTTGTTTTGGAAGATCAAGTGCAGGAGAAAAAGGTAGTTTATCAGATTGTAGGAGTGGATGAAGCCAATATCAAAGAAGGTAAGGTGGGTGTGACTTCCCCCTTAGCTCGGGCTTTAATTGGAAAAAGAGCAGGCGATGAGGTGGTTGTCCATGCTCCCAAAGGTGAAGTTCGGTATGAAGTTCTTGAAATTATTTATCATGAGACGGGTATTCGCTCATGAAGTAGGTATTTCTTACTTGAGTTTCAAGTTTTTTTATAACTATTTGTTTTTAACACTAAAAAAATCAATAATTTCAATATCTTAAATAAATTTCAGAGAAAAACTTGAAACTCGAATAGGGGGAGAGGTTTTTTTGGATCTCTGAATTGATCTCTTTTCAAAGCGTGGATTTTAGGTATTGCCTGTATTTGAATAGGGCGAATTTTTGAATAGCTTGGAATCCGTGCATTTTTCTTTTTATCAAGCCTCTTGGTTCTTCCATGTATTGTTTTTTATCTCGTTTTACATGTAATTCAACTGTTTAAATTTTTTTTGTATTAGTTTATTTCTTTATTTTTTTTAAATTTTGAGATCCAATAGAAAATAACAGAAATCAGTTGATTTAAAGATTACTTTGAAGTAATGATCTTTTCATGAAACTAATTGCTTTTTTGTGGGTGGCGGCTTTTTTATACCAACCTTCTTTGGCCAGTGCTATGGGTCATCTTCTTGGAGTTGAATTTAGCTCTCCGTCTCGACTCGAGCTTTTTGGCGCGACCATCACTGCTGCTGATTTTCCAAGCTTTTTTCAAAAAAGCGATTTTGATGGTATTGAGCAATTAGAAATTTCACATTCGAAAATAGATCCTGATTTATTTGGCAGATTGCCTCCAGATCTTAAGCGATTATCAATGAAAAAAGTTCAAGATCTTAACGGAAATGTCCTCTCTGTTCATCAGTTTTTGGAGAACGCTGCCTATTTTGAGCATTTAAAAAGTTTAACTTTGGATAGTCAGTATATTGATGACTCAGCTGTATCTTTGATTGTTCGAATGAAGAAGCTCAGAAAGTTAAATCTTCCGAACAATCATATTACAGGTAAGGGTTTTCTGGAAATTCTTGGCATGCAGGGTCTTGAAATTTTATGCCTCAGTCATAATCAGATTGGCTCGTTTGAGCTAAAAAAGCTTTCCTCGGTAAGGATAAAAGAGTTAATCCTTGAGAACAACCACATCAATTCTGAAGGTGCGTTTTCCATTGCAAATATGCAAGCAATTGAAACATTGAATCTTGCTAACAATCAGATCGGAGATCTTGGAGCTTCTTACATCGGTCGGATGAAGAAAGTTGAGTTCTTGAATCTCAATCATAATAAGATCGGAAAAGAAGGGGCGAAGAGCATTTCCAAAATGGAAGAGCTTACCTCTTTGAGTCTTGCCGACAATCAAATTGGAGCCGCAGGAGCAGCTTATATTGCTCGGTTGGAGAACCTAGAAGCATTGAATCTCAATTCTAATAGAATCGGTGACGCTGGAGTTGAGCATATTTCTCGCATAGAAGAAATGAAACACTTGGATCTTGCATCCAATCAAATCGGAGATGCAGGAGTAAGGTATATTGATCGCATGAAGGAACTAGTTTCCTTAAATCTTGCTAACAATCAAGTGGGAGATACTGGTGCAGAATGCCTTGCTCAGATGGAGAATATCAGAAAATTAGATCTTTCTGAAAATCGAATCAGAAATAGGGGCTTGTCTCATTGCGCTTTCATGCAAAATATCAGAGACTTAAATCTTTCTGGCAATCGCATTGATGATATCGGAGCATTTTATATTTCTAATATAAAAAAAATTAAAATTTTGAATCTTGCTAAAAATAGAATCGGGCCTGAAGGAGTAGCTCATCTCTCAAGTATGCAAGGGGTCACCATCTTAAATCTTCGTGCCAATAATATACGAGATGCTGGGGCTGAGCACATTTCAAAGTTATCAGATATTACTTCTTTGGATCTCAGTGAAAATTCGGTCGGAGAGCAGGGTGCTCGAGCCATTTCAAGTATGGTAGATCTTACTTCCTTGAATCTCAGTTCTAATCAAATAGGAGCTGAAGGAGCTTTGCTCATTTCTAGCATGGAGGGGCTTACCGACTTGAATCTTAGTTCCAATCAAATCGGAGCTGCTGGAGCTTCTCATATTTCTGGCATGCAGGAGCTTACCGACTTGAATCTTAGCTCTAATCAAATAGGAGATGCAGGAGCTTCTTATATTTCTAGGATGAAAGGGCTTACTACATTAAATCTTAGTTCTAATCAAATAGGACCTGAAGGGGCTTTGCTTCTTGCCTTGTTGCAGGGCATTATCTTTTTGGATCTTGCTAACAATCAGATCGGAGATGAGGGGGCTTTGCACCTTTCACTGTTGGTGTGTATTACTCATTTGAATTTCGGATCCAATGGTATCACCGATGTGGGTGCTGAGTACCTTTCGACTATAGTAGGCATTACCAAGTTGAATCTCAGTTCCAATAAAATAGGAGCTCAGGGCGCTCAGTACCTTTCGAGGTTGCAGAGTGTTATCAGCTTGAATCTTAGTTCAAATCAAATCGGAGATTTGGGGGCTCAGTACATTTCGACTATGAGGGGTATTGCTACTTTGAATCTCGGTTCTAATCAAATAGGAGCTCAGGGAGCTGAGCATATTTCGAGGATGGAGGGTGTTATCAGTTTGGATCTTAGCTCTAATCAAATAGGACCTATTGGAGCTCAGTGTATTTCGAGCATGAGTAGTGTGACCAACTTGAATCTTCGATCTAATCAAATAGGAGTTGCTGGGGTTGAGCCTATTGCGAGTATGCGCGGTCTTATTGCCTTGGATCTCAGCTCCAATCAAATTCGAGATGTGGGAGCTGAGCAACTTGCGAGTTTGCAGGATCTTACCGTTTTGAATCTTCGGTTCAATCAAATAGGAGATGAGGGGGCTGAGCATCTTTCGCGTATCCGGGGTCTTATTGCATTGGATCTCAGTGCTAATCAAATAGGAGATACGGGTGCTGTGTACATTTCAAGTTTAGAAACTATTACCAGCTTGAATCTCAGTGGAAATTTTATTCAAGCTCATGGAGCTTTGCAGCTTTCGAAAATGAGCAGTGTTACCACCTTGGATCTTAGCTCCAATCAAGTCAGAGCTGAGGGGGCTCGGGATATTTCAGGTATGCTAGATCTTACCGTGTTGAATCTCAGTGCTAATGAAATAGGCGATGTGGGCGCTTCTTACCTTTCGGGGATGGTAGGTCTTAGCACCTTGAGTCTTCGCGCTAATAAAATTGGATTCGTGGGCGCTGAGGCTATTGCGAGTTTGCAGGATCTTACTACCTTGGATCTCAGAGCTAATTTCCTCGGAGCTCTTGGTTCTGAGTACATTTCACATATGCGAGCTCTTACCAGTTTGGATCTTAGTGGAAATTTTATTGGGGATGAGGGGGCTTTGTACATTGCATGTATGCAGGGTCTTACCAGATTGAATCTCAGTTCTAATCAAATAGGAGATGAGGGGGGTGCTCAAATTGCTCGTATGAAAGGAATTAGGGAATTGAATCTCCGTAACAACCAAATTAAGTCAATATAATGGTATCAGTAGGGAACGACTCATTTTTTATTTTTTCGCAAAATTTTTTTGTAATGATAATTATGAATTTATAACGGCATTGTGATGAGTTTTTATAGCTGAGTTTAAAAAAGCACTTTTGACGATGAAAATCAAGAAAGGAAGGGGGGTTGATTGAGTGTGTTTTGTATGGAAGCAGTACTGACAAGATCGAAAGACTTAAAATCATTTCAAATCGATATAGCAATAAACGAAAATAATTTGAACTAAGCAATGATGTTATTGCTGAATGTATCAGTTTTGAAAGAAGTCGATTCCTTTTTTGTGTTCTTTGATTGGGCATAGTTTCAATATGGGATGGTTTCCTGCGTACTTGTTAATGAAAGAAGTCCGAGCTTTTGGATAGTTGCTTCTTGTGACTTAAGTATCAGAACTACCTGAAAAAAAATTGATTCAAAAATATTTTTGAGGTATTTATTTTTTCGTGAAAAAATTTATTTTTTTTTGGATTTCAGTTTCTTTGTACCATCCTTCTTTAATTTTTGCGATGCGTTGTAATATTGAAATGACGCCTGAAGCCTCCTATCGGCTCAAGGTTGCTGGAGGGACTGTGACTGATACAGAGTTCTCCGAAATTTTTCAAAGAAGCAGTTTCAATAGTATTAAAAAATTAGAAATTTCAAATTCAAGAATTGATCCTGAGTTCATTAGGAGACTGCCTGCAGGACTTAAGGAATTATCGCTGAGCTTTGTTACAGATCTTCAAGGCAACAAACTGTTAGTCCATCAATTTTTACAGGATGCTCTTTATTTTGATGAATTGGAAGTTTTAAGTCTTAGAAACCAGAAGATCACTAATGCTGAGGTATCCATCATTGCTCAAATGCAAGGACTGAAAAGAATTGATCTTTCGAATAATCAAATCAAGGCTGAAGGATTTATCGAAATTGCGATCATGCAGGGACTTGAATATTTAGATCTTAGTAATAACCAGATTAATTTCTTTGGATTAGAGCAGGAGGAAACTAAGTTAGATATTATTAATAATAAGATCTTCTTTGAATCTGAACAAGATGAAAGCAAGTCAGATCTCAGCGATAACAAGAGTTTCTTTGAGTCTGAGGAAGATGAAACCAGTTCAGATTTCATGAATAAAAAGAGTTTTTTTGAATCTAGGCAAGATGAAATCAATTCAGTTCTCACTGGTAGACAGATTAGTGTCTTTGAATCTAAGCAAGATGAAATGAATTTAGATAATTTTGATGTATACAGAATTAACACTTTGAAGATAGGGGGCAATAAAATAGGAGATATTGGAGCGGCTTTGATTTCTCGTATGAAGAGAATTACGACTTTAGATCTCAGCGATAATAAAATTGGAGATGAGGGAGCACAGCATATTTCTCGTATGAAGGGAATTACCATCTTGAATTTCGGGAAGAATCTCATAGGAACTCAGGGAGCAAAGCATATTTCTGGCATGCAGGGACTTACCAGCTTGAATCTCAGCAAGAATCTCATAGGAGCTCAGGGAGCCCAGCACGTTTCTTCTATGGAGGGAATTACAGACTTAGATCTTAGCGAGAATCTGATCGGAGATGTGGGAGCCCAGTACATTTCTGGTATGCAGGGGATTATCAGCTTGAATCTTAGAAAGAATATCATAAGAGCTGGGGGAGCCGAGCACATTTCTCGTATGAGAGGAATAGCTGCCTTGAATCTCAGCAAGAATCTCATAGGAGCTCAGGGAGCCCAGCATATTTCTCGTATGGAGGGAATGACGACCTTAGATCTTAGCGAGAATGTGATCGGAGACATGGCAGCACAGCATATCTCCGGTATGCAAGGGATTGTCAGGTTGAATCTTGGTAAGAATGTCATAGGAGCTCAGGGAGCCCGACACCTTTCTCGTATACAGGGTCTTGCTGAGTTAGATCTTAACGAAAATAAAATCAGAGATGAGGGAGCTCAGCACATTTCTGGTATGCACGGAATTACCAAATTAGATCTTAGCGGGAATAAAATGGGAGCTCAGGGAGCCCAGCACATTTCTGGTATGCAGGGAATCATCAAATTAGATCTCAGTGCGAATAAAATAGGAACTCAGGGAGCCGAGCATGTTTCTCGTATGCAGGATCTTACCGAATTGAGTCTCAGCGAAAATAAAATCGGAGATGTGGGAGCTCGGTATATTTCTAGTATGCAGGGTCTTACCAAGTTGGATCTCAGTGTGAATAAAATCGGAGATGTGGGAGCCCAGGACATTTCTGGTATGGAGGGAATGAGGACCTTAGATCTTAGCGATAATGAGATCGAGGATGAGGGAGTCTTGTATCTTTCTAGTATGAAAGAAGTTACCAGCTTGAATCTCAGCAAGAATATGATCAGAGCTGTCGGAGCCCAGCAGCTTTCTTGTATGGGTGGACTTAGCAAATTGAATCTTAACGAAAATAAAATCCGAGATCAGGGAGCTGAGTACATTTCTAGTATGCAAGGTCTTACTGAATTGAATATTGGATATAATGAAATTGGATCTGATGGAGTCTTGTGTATTTCTAGTATGCAGGGTCTTGCGACCTTGATTCTCAGCTGTCCTCTCAAATATTTCGAATATATAAAATTAGATTGCATTTATGGTATTAATAATCTTACTATTTTGGATGTCAGCGGTGCTTTCATCGAAGATTCCGGAGCCCAGCATATTTCTCGCATGGGACGTCTTACTGTTATTAATATTAGCGATAATATGATTAGAGATGAGGGAGCTCGGCACATTTCTTGTATGAAGGGAATTACGGCCTTAGTTCTTAGTAATAATAAAATAGGAGATACAGGAGCTCAGCATATTTCTTGTATGAGGATCTTGGAAGCAATTTTATAGGAGATGAGGGAGCAAAGTACATTATCTTTGTTTTATAGTTTCAGTGGTAATTTTATCCTGTCTTTGGTGACTGAGTGCATTTCTGGTATGCAGGGTCTTACCATTTTAGATCTTACCTGTAACGGTATCGGAAATGTCGGAGCTTGGTACATTTCTCGTATCGAGGGTCTTAGCATCTTGATTCTCGAATCGAATATAGTAAAAGATGAGGGAGCTCAGCATCTTTCACGTATGGAGAGTCTTACTGAATTGAATCTTAATAATAATAAAATCGGAGATGAGGGAACCCAGCATATTTCAAGTATGAGGAAAATCAGGAAATTATATCTTTCGTCTAACGTCATAGGAAATGACGGGGGCCCTGTATCTTTCTCGTATGCAGGGTGTGAGCATAATGGATCTCAGATCTAATCAAATAGGAGATGAGGGGGCCCTGTATCTTTCTCGTATGCAGGGTGCGACCACAATGGATCTCAAATTTAATCAAATAGGAGATGAGGGAATCGGGCACCTTTCTAGTATGGCGTGTGATCTTAGGTACCAGCAATCTTCTAGATTGGATGTACGAGGTGCTGCTCAAACGTCGAGTCAGTGTCGGTGTACGATCTTCTAAATAACATTTGATAAGAAGTAATTTGACTGTCTTTGGAAAAATGCATTCAGTCTAGAAGGCTCATTAAAAAGGGGTGTGCGAGATTAATTTTTACGTAAAAAAGGATCGAATATGCTAAATTGATGAGATTAAATCGACATAGAAATAGATCAAATGATTGATCTTAAAGTTAATGTTATTTCTGGAGATTTGCAATCTTTGACTGAGTGTATCAATTTTGAAAGAAGTTAATATTTCTTTTTTGTGTTTGTTCACCAGAAGTAGGTTCAAAATCGGAGACAGTTGGTTTTCTGTGTGGTGCTCATCCAAGAAGTCAAGTTTTTTTTATAGAGCGAGTTTTTCAATAGTTGGTTCCTGAAACTTGCGATAGCAGAGCTACCTAGCAAAATAGAAAGACTGAAAAAAAATTGATTTAAAAACTTTTTTGAGGTATTTATTTGTCGTGAAAAAATTTCTTTTTTTTTGGATCCCATTTTCTCTGCACTATACTTCTTTAACTTTCGCGATGTATCGTAATATTGAAATGACGCCTGAAGCCTCCTATCGACTCAAGTTTGCCGGAGGTGCTGTGACTGATACAGAGTTCTCAGAAATTTTTCAAACAAGCAATTTTAAAAGTATTGAAAAATTAGAAATTTCAAATTCAAGAATTGATCCTGAGTTCATTAGAAGACTACCTGCAGGGCTTAAGGAATTATCGCTGAGTTTTGTTACAGATCTTCAGGGCAATAAGCTTTTACTTCATCAATTTTTACAGGATGCTGCTTATTTTGATGAATTGGAAGTTTTAAATCTTAAAAACCAGCAGATCACTAATGATGAAGTATCTATCATTATTCAAATGCAAGGACTAAAAAAAATTAATCTTTCGAATAATCAAATCAAGTCTGAAGGATTTTTGGAAATTGCCATCATGCAGGGACTTGAGAGTTTAGATCTCAGCAATAACCAGATTAGTTTCTTCGGATTTGAGCAAGAACAAACCAATTTGGATCATTCAGATCTATACAGAATTACCAGCTTGAAGCTAGAAGGTAATCAAATAGGAGATGGTGGAGCTGCTTTTATTTCTCGTATGACGAGAATTACAGATTTGGATCTTAGTAGGAATAACATCAGAGCTGGGGGAGCTCAGCATATTTCTCGTATGTATCGAATTAACAGCTTGAATCTCCGTCAGAATGTTATCGGAGCTGAGGGTGCCCGGCACATTTCAGGTATGCAGGGAATTACTAGCTTGAATCTGGGCCGAAATATCATCGGAGATGAAGGAGCCCAGCACATTTCTGGTATGAGTAGAATGACGACCTTAGATCTTAGCGAGAATGCCATCGGAGATGAGGGAGCTCAGCATATTTCTCGTATGAGGGGAATTAGCAGCTTGAATCTCCTGAAGAATGCCATCAGAGATGAGGGAGCGCGGCACATTTCTTGTATGGAGGGTATTACCATATTGGATCTCAGAGGCAATAAAATAGGAGATGCTGGAGCAGAGCACATTTCTCGTATGCAGAGAATTACTAGCTTGAATCTCGGGAAGAATGTTATCAGAGATGAGGGAGCCCGGCACCTTTCTCGTATGGAGGGAGTGACGAACTTAGATCTTAGCGAAAATGCGATTGGAGATAAGGGAGCTCAGCACATTTCTTGTATGACAGGAATTACTAATTTAAATCTCGGGAAGAATGTCATCAGAGCCGAAGGAGCCCAGTATCTTTCTCGTATGGAGGGAATGACGACCTTAGATCTTAGTGAGAATGCGATCGGTGATGCTGGAGCCCAGCATATTTCTAGTATGAATAGAATTACTAGCTTAAATCTCGGAAAGAATGCCATCAGAGTCGACGGTGCCCAACACCTTTCTCGTATGCAGGGTCTTAGCGAATTGGGTCTCAACGAGAATCAGGTCGGAGATGAAGGAGCGCAGTATCTTTCTAGTATGAAGGGTCT
Source organism: Oligoflexia bacterium (assembly GCA_036824885.1). Classification (GTDB taxonomy): domain Bacteria; phylum Bdellovibrionota; class UBA1018; order UBA1018; family UBA1018; genus DAISZI01. The sequence goes on along the minus strand of DAISZI010000014.1, from coordinate 2,228 downwards.
TACTAAATTGGATTTAAGAGGAAATAAAATAGGATTACAGGGAGCCCAGCAACTTTCTAGTATGAAGCTTACTAAATTGGATCTTAGCAAGAATAAAATAGAAGATGAGGGAGCTGGATATATTTCTCGTATGCAGGGTCTTATCAGATTAGATCTTAGCGGAAATAAAATAGAAAATGAGGGAGCTCAGCATATTTCTAGTATGCAGGGTATGAGCGAGTTGCTTCTCAATGAGAATAAAATAAGAGCGGAGGGAGCCCAGTACATTTCTCATATGCAGGGTCTTGCCCAATTGGGTCTCAGCGGAAATAAAATAGGGGATGAGGGAGCAAAGCATATTTCTGGTATGCAGGGTCTTACCCGATTGGGTCTCAGCGGAAATAAAATAGGAGATGAGGGAGCAAAGCATATTTCTGGTATGCATGATCTTATTAGTTTGAATCTAGGGAAGAATATTATCGGAGATAAGGGAGTAGAATATCTTTCTTGTATGCAGGTTCTTACTGAATTGGATCTCAACGAAAATATAATAGGTACTAATGGAGTCGAGTACATTTCTCGTATGCAGAATCTTATTAAATTAGAGCTTAGATCAAACAAAATAGGCAATAAGGGAGCTCAGCACATTTCTTGTATGGATAGTCTTACCACCTTGAATCTTGGAGAAAATGACATCTACTCTGAGGGAGCGGAGTTTATTTCTCGTATGCAGGCTCTTACCGAATTGGATCTCGAAGCGAATCTGATCAGCGCTGTCGGAGCTCAGCACATTTCTCGTATGAAAGGTCTTACTAGCTTGAATCTCAAAAGGAATTTTATCGGACTTGCCGGAGCGCGGTATATTTCTCGTATGCAGGGTCTTACAGAATTGAATCTCTTCTGGAATAACATAGGAGCAGAGGGAGCCCGTCATATTTCTAGCATGCAGGGTCTTACAGAATTGAATCTCGACTTGAATAAAATAGGGCATGAAGGAGCCCGGCACATTTCTAGCATGCAGGATCTTACAAAATTGAATCTCTGCTGGAATAAAATAGGAGATGAAGGAGCCCGGCACATTTCTAACATGCAGGGTCTTACAGAATTGCATCTCGACTTGAATAAAATAGGGGATGAAGGAGCCCGGCACATTTCTAACATGCAGGGTCTTACAGAATTGCATCTCTTCTGGAATAAAATAGGAGATGAAGGAGCCCGGCACATTTCTGGTATGAATGGAATTACAGTTTTGTTTCTCAATTGCAATAAAATAGGAGATGAAGGAGCTCGGCACATTTCTGGTATGAATGGAATTACAGTTTTGTTTCTCAATTCGAATAAAATAGGAGATGAAGGAGCTCGGCATATTTCTAGCATGCAGGGTCTTACAAAATTGAATCTCTGCTGGAATAAAATAGGAGATGAAGGAGCTCGGCATATTTCTAGCATGCAGGGTCTTACAGAATTGAATCTCTGCTGGAATAAAATAGGAGATGAAGGAGCTCGGCACATTTCTAACATGCAGGGTCTTACAGTATTGATTCTCGTCTGGAATAAAATAGGAGCGCAAGGGGTTCGGGACATTTCAAATATGCAGATACAGGGTACTGTTAAAACGTCTTGCCAGTGTCGATGTACGATTTCATGAACACTATTCAATAATAGTAGTATTTTGAGTTTATCTGGAGAAATATATTGTGTGTATCAGACTCATTAAAAATATTATATAAAATTAATAGAAAATGTAAAATTTTTAACCTAAAAAAATCGAATATGCTAAATTGACGAGATCAAAAAACTCAAAATCATTTCAAATCGATATAGAAAAAAATGATGGCCTTGGATTAATGTTATTTATGGGATTTGCAATCTCTAACTCATCGTATCATTATTTGAAAGAGATCAATAGATTGGTTTTCTTCGTATCTATTCATTAAGAGTACTTTCAAAATCGGAGACATCGGGTTCCTGTCTGGTGCTCACCCAAGAAGCCGAATTTTTTATAGAGCAGGCTTTTTAATAGTTAGTTCTTGCAACTTGCGATAGCAGGGCTAACTAAGTAAAATAGAAAGGCTGAAAAAAAATTGATTTAAAAATTTTTTTGAGGTATTTATTTCTCGTGAAAAAATTTCTTTTTTTTTGGATCTTAGCTTCTCTGTACCATGCTTCTTTAACTTTTGCCATGCATCGTAATACTCGAGTTTCAAGTTTTTCAAAAATATTATTATTGGAATAATTAAGCATAAGCG
>DAISZI010000186.1:0-3766 GCA_036824885.1 Oligoflexia bacterium | reverse complement strand
AATCAATAACTTCAATATTTTGCATAAATTTCAGGAAAAAACTTGAAACTCGAGTGAAATATTTGTTTCAATTTTTTTCCAAAAATTTATTGATTTTTTTAGCTAATGTCAAAAGATCAATAGGCTTTACTAAAAAATCATCAACTCCCACACCAATTGACTCCAAAACCATTTCTTTATCAGTAGCACAGGTAAGTATAAAAAGGATTTTTTTTAATTTTTTATTTAATCTTATGTTTTTTATTAGATCAGTGCCAGACATCATCGGCATCTTCTGATCACAAAATACGAAAGAATAAGGATGATCTGTTTTAGATTCTTTTACTAGTAAAATCAAAGCTTCCACTGCGTTTTTTGCTTCTCCGTATTTTTTAATACCCAATTGATTCAGATCTTCTCTCATAGAAATCAAAGAAGCTTCAGAACTATCTACAATTAAAACCTTTAAGTTTGATTTACTGATCTTGATTAGATATTTTCTATACTCTTCATAAGAAAAAGTGTCTATTTTTTTTTCTAAATAATGACTTACAAAGCCTGGAATCTCATCTCCCAAAAGACAATCTGTCAAGCAATGATGAGTCAATGAAGAAAGTAACTGATTTGTATAAACACATTCCATGGGTTCCTGAACGAGAACGGTACCATATAAAAATTTTACTTTTTTCATGCCCTCTAATCCATCTTCATCCAAACCACCTAAATAGATCACAAAAGCTTTATCTTGAAAAAACCGAGAAGCTGAAAAAAACAAAGCGTCCAGATAATTTTTTATAAAATTTGATTTAAATTGAAATACATTATTTTTTAAAATTATATCCATAGGATTTTTTGAAGAAATGATGTAAATTTTTGAATCTTCAATTTTTAAATTATTGTGAGCCTCAAAAACATCTAATGAAACTATAGATTTCAAACCATGGATGAGTAATTGAGTAAAATCTTCACCAAAAGAATGAACTAACAAAATAGGCGGAGTCTCTTTTGGAAAAATTTTACATATATCATAAAAAGTTCGTATACTTGAAGGAGCTAGAGAAAAAATCATCATTTTTTCTACGTAAGATTCATCTAAATGAAAGTTTTGAGAAATTTCAATAGTCGTCTTAACATAATAACGCATCAATGCACGTAAACTGCATAGGGAAGCATGATATACTCTATCAGCATACTGCTTGAAATCTAATTCTTGCATTAAGGCATTTTTAATGAAGCAATCAATAGCATATTCATGCCATTCATCAAAACCTCCCTGAAGAGATTCTTTTAAAACAATCAGAGGAACAGGTATTTTTTCTTTGACTTTTTGAGCATAAGATTCATCTAAGATCATGAGATGAGGATATTTTTCTAAAGAGATGAAGTCTATTTCTTCAAATTTTGTAGCTTTTCCTATGATTTCTAGATCATGGTTATAAGAACATATTTTTTCAATTTTTGAAAATAATATCTCATCTTTTTCAAAAATGAAAATTCTTCTTTTTTTTAAATTTTCATCATTTTTGAGAAACCTGTTTTTTTTGTTTTGCATCCAATAAAGATATTTTTTTATTTGTTGACACAATAAAAAATAAAATTTTTTGACATCTTCTAATTGCGAAAATTCTCTACATTTTTTTTTAATTTTTTCGTTTTCAATAGCAACAAGATCTTGAAAATCTCTTATCCATTGAGAAAAAAAAGCACTTCCTAGCATTTCTGATCTAGCTTTTAAGACAAAAAGACTAAAACGAATTTCACGAAGGTTAAAATCTTGAATGTTACTTGAAAAAGATACTTCAATCGCATTCGCTAATTGATCACACTCTTTGAAAGCTTGCTTCAAAATTGCATTATCATTTTCTTCTAGTCTCACGAATGCTCCAGAAAAATTGAGACTTTTGTATTAAAAAATAGTTTCTAAGCAATATCTTTCAATAAAGAACTGTATGAGCTCTGCCCTTTCCAAGAAGCATGAGCTTTGATGAATAGATCTACCAAATCTTTATCAAATTGAGTACCTGAAAATTTCTTTAACTCTGCATAAGCTATAGATGCATCTATTCCCTTGCGATAAGGTCGTGTACTCGTCATAGCGTCAAAAGTATCCATAATAAGAATAATTCTTGCAGCAAGATGGATGCCCTCAGCTTTTAATTGATCCGGATAACCTTTTCCATCAAAACGTTCATGATGATTACGAATACCAGGCAAAAGAGATTGAAAAAAAGGATCGTCAATAGAACTGATCACCTCTATTCCTTTGACAGGATGCGCTTGCATCATTTGAGATTCTATCGGTGAAAGTTTTTCTGGTTTCAATAAAATGCTATCAGAGATACCTATTTTACCTAAATCATGAAACAATGCAGAATATTCAACTATTTTCTGATCTTTTTCATTTAATTGAGCTTCTCGAGCTAAAAGTAATGCATATTTAGAAACACGTCTTGAGTGATCATAAGTATAATGATCTTTCTCTTTTAAAAGCTTTAAAAGAGCTTTGATAACACCCTGCTTCCAATCGTTTGAATGCTTTTTAAATTCCATGTGTTTCTCCTTGAACTCTATTTCTATCGACATCATAAGATAATAAATTTAATTTAATAAAAGAAGGTTTTTATCGATAATCCATAAGAGGACCCGAATGGAAGAAAGTTTAAAAAAATTCGGAAAATATTTTTTACTGGACAAAATTGCTCAGGGAGGTATGGCAGAAATTTACCGAGCAAGACTTGCCTCTACAGAAATTTCAAGTCGCCTTATAGTCATTAAACGCATCCAATCTGAACAAAATTCTAACGTTGATTTTTTAAAAATGTTCAAGTCTGAAATCAATGTAACTATGGGATTCAATCATCCCAATATCGTTCAACTCTATGATTTCGGAGAAGAAAACAATCAACCTTTCATCGTCATGGAATTAGTTGAAGGAAAAAACATCAAAGAATTTATGAGGCGTTTTTCAGATTTAAATAAAACTTTTCCTATTGAATTGGTAGTTTATATCGTAGAACAAGCTGCATCAGGCCTTCATTATGCACATACTTTTAAAGACAAAATATCAGGAGAATCTTTAGAAATTGTGCACAGAGACATCAGTCCTCAAAACATTCTCATTTCCTATAATGGAATAGTAAAAATCATCGATTTCGGTATCGCTAAAGCAACAACTAACGTTGAATCTACTCGCGTAGGCATTATCAAAGGAAAACCAAGTTATCTATCTCCAGAACAAATACTCGGCGAAACCTTAGACGGAAGAAGCGATATTTTTAGTTTAGGAATCGTACTTTGGGAGACTTTGGTCGGAAAAAAACTTTTCGCAGCTGAAAATGATCTTGCAACTTTAAAATTAATCGAAAATTGCCAGAATCATATCAAACCTCCTTCTTTCTTTAATCCAAAAATTCCAAAAGAACTCGATGAAATTGTTCTAAAATCATTAGAAAAACAAAAAACAAAACGATTTCAAACAGCTGAAGAAATGCAAAAAGCACTTCACAAATTTCTTTATTATTACATGCCTGAATTTAGCATTTCAGATCTTGCTTCCTGTAGTAAAAGTATTTTTTCAGAAGAAATCAAAGAAGATCAAAAAAAGATACAGCAACTCAACGAAAAAGCTCAAAATATCTTACTTAATCACCAAAGAAATAATAATAATATTATTGCTCCGAGCCTTCTTCCTAGCCTCAAAGAAGAATTGAGTCTTCCTGATTTTGCCAACAAAATAAATAAAAATGAAAAATCAGACCTGATACAAATCAAAAAAGAACTTTTCAAA
>DAISZI010000185.1:0-3771 GCA_036824885.1 Oligoflexia bacterium | reverse complement strand
AGATCCACGGGTGTCCTCGTAAGTGAGGCCTATGGCATCTTGATGGGATGTTTTCAGTGTGCCTCGAAATGAAAGTTCTTTGTGATTTGCCTGGAATGTCCAGAGATTAGAATGGTAGTGAGAACGAAGTAAGAAAGCGTCCTTCAGGGTATTGAAGCAATAATGCTTTCGCTGGTAATAAAAATAGAATGAGCAAACAGGGGGTCCTGAAAAAGGTCCAAGTTTGGGTTGAATAGAAAGACCTTCCATGTGAAAAGAAGCAGGAAGTCCATGGGTATCCACAAAGCTACTGCATTGCCCCCAGAGCCATCCATGATCATGTTGAGTGCCGGAAAAATAGCCTAAACTGCCCGGGGCCGTTTGCCAAAAGGTTGTTTGTTCATCAATGGAGGTCGTTCCGTAGCACGAAAGACTCTGTGCTTGGGTGATAAAAGTATTGCGAATGAGTTTTGCTTTGGTAAAATGAGGGACAAACTGAAGATGAAAAGGCGTGGAATTTTGAAATTGTAAGTCCCAATAAATAGACCTGCCTTTAGCTTGGAAAGTACCTTGTGTTTGAGTTTTCGTTAAGTTGCTTGGCCCTATGCGCACCTCTTCTTCAGAAAAAGTGCACTCGGTGATTGGGTAAGTCTTTTTTAGAAGCATTTTTTCGGTTTTGCCAGGAGAACTCTGAGATTTTTCAAAAAAAACAGCCCAAATCTCAGCAAGACGCTTGAACCCATGGGTGCTGGATAGTACTGAAAAGCGAAGCCAAAAAGCTCTTTGTCCAAAGCCATCTTGAAGTCTCAAGAACCAGACTTTTTGATAATTTCGATCCATGGGGCCATTATAGCATTTTTCTCATCAGAATAGTATCTTCTTCTCTGCCTTCTATTTTCCAAACTTCGGTGATGGTTCTACCCTGGGATTCTTTTTTGACTTGAGCAATCCATTGAATCCCTACACTGAGTAATTCCCGAATCGCACGGATAGGTAGAGCGCCTTGGCTTGCAAGGATGCAAAGCAGTTCAATTCTTCGAAGTGCGTCTTTAGGGGAATTTGCGTGCAAGGTAGCAAGTGCACCTTGGTGTCCGGTGTTCAGTGCTTGTAAGAGTTCTAAAACCTCATCTCCCCGGCACTCTCCCAATACAATCCTGTCTGGACGCATTCTCAGTGTCTGTCTGAGTAAGGTTCTTAATGTGATTTCTCCATACCCCTCTGCATTGGCAGGGCGTGATACTAAAGAAAGAAAATGGGGGTGATGAGGATTCAGTTCAGAAGTGTCTTCTAAAGCAATGATACGTTCTTCTTTGGGAAGTTCGGATAAAAGATCACTTGCAAGCGTCGTTTTGCCGCTTCCTGTCGCACCTGAAAGAATGATCGAGTCTCCTCGGCAAACAGCTTGCACGAGCCAAGGGTAAAGGGGGGCGTGCTCCCAACGCTTGGTAGGAGAAACCTGAGGTAGGCGTCGTAAGGAAATTAAAATACCCTTTCTTGAGATCGGAGGAAAAGTCACGTGCAAGCGGTGTCCACTGCGCAGGGAAGCATCGATAAAGGGATACTTGGCGTCCCAGCTTTTACCCGCCTCAGATAAGCTAGCAATGACCCAATCTCTTAAGCTTGTTTCTGTGAAAGGATCGATTGTGCTTTCAGGTAAAGGCTCTAATCCTTTGCCTTGATCGATATAAGCTTGATGGATTCCATTGAGTAGTAAATCCGTTATCTCGGGGTTTTCCAATGCTTTTTGAAACCATGTAGGGACGGTTAAGTTTTTCATTGAAGCACGTTCCATGGGTAATGAGGGTGATTTTTAAGAGCACGTGTTTCGGCAGGGCTTAGCCATTCTCGTGGAGGAGGAGGGTTTCCTCGTGGAAGCTGGAGAGAGCGCACCAAATGCTGACTGGGAGGAGGGGTTGTGTAAGGATATAAAATCGCAACGAGTTCTGAGCGGTTGCTCAGGTAATCTTTTGATCCAAAAAGGGGACCTAAGATCGGTAGTTGCTGAAGCAGTGGAAGGCCTTGTGTGTTTTCTCTGAGGGTTTGTTGGAGGAATCCTGATAAAAAAAGGGGAACGCCGTAATTTGCGTCTACCTGTGTTTTCATTTCGTTCGATAAAATACCTGGGAGATTGTCACTTCCTGAAGGGACATCGAGGTGGCTTAATTCTGTAAAAATTTCAAGTCTTACTTTTTCTGAAGTGGTGTGAGTGGCTTTCAGTCGCAAGGTGAGGCCATGTTTTTTCCAGCTGACATTAGAGTAAAAACGGCTTTGTGCTCGTAAAGGAAGTTGTCCTCCTGAAAAAAGCTCTGCTTCTCCAGGTACCAGTACGACTAATTCCGGATTGGAAAGGATTTTAGCCTCTCCCTTTCCTTCTAAGTGCTGTAGTGTCATTTGGACATCTCCTAGTGTTTTGAAGTGGTTAGGACGGACATCGATGGCGGTGGACGTAGACCAGCGCATACCAAATGTTTTGAATTGACTTCTATTGAGTTCAAACAAAAAAATACGAAAGTAAACGGTCATCGCATGGTCGGGAAGGGTGTCGAGTTCTGTTTGCACTAAAGGGAATAAAGCTCGAAGCTGTTTTTCTAAACTGATTTTTTCAGAAGCTTGAGTTAAGGAGCCTCGCACCCAAAGGGTTCCTCCATGTTGGATTAATTGGAGAGATTCGTAGCCCGATTGATTTAACCATTTTTTTAATTTAGAATGAGCAAGTTCTAGGAGCTCGGGAGAAAGGGTGGTTTCATTCCAGACTTGAGTTGTTTTTTTCGTTGAATTTTCTGGAAAAAAATGCAGTAAAGCTGCTATTTTTGCACATTCAGCTAAGCTTTGAATCTCTCCCCGAAGCATGACCCCTTGGGGACTCAAGAAGATTTCTACTTCTTCTAATTTACTCAAGGCACGTTCTAAAATAGGATTGTGATCTTGAGCAGAAAGTGCTCTGACATGAATCTGCCGATGCTCTAAACTTGCATCTTTTTTCCAAATCCAAAGATCTCCATTCCCTAAAGCCACTGACTTAATAAAAAGAGTTTCATTCGTAGAGCTTTTTGGCTGTTTGGCAGGGAAAGGTAAAACACGGACCACCTTTGAGCCTAGAGAATATTTGAGAAGTCCGGGGACGGTTAAAACACGTTGTTCTCCTAAGCCTAAAAAAAGTGGAGGTTTTTCTATTTGTGGAAGGGTTGAGGCTTGAGCGGTTGTAAAGATTGCCATGAGGAGGTATTTTTTCATGAAAAAAGCTTAAGCAAGAGGTAGGCCAAAGAACCTTCATTGACAATTTCTTGAGAATCTCCGATAATCTTGTTCTTTTAGGAGGTAGTATGCCCTCACGTATGATGAAAACGAAGACTGCTCGGAAAGTGCGGCAAGCAAGAAAAGGGAAGGCGAGGAAGCGACGGGAGCAGAATCGAGGCACCACGCCTGCTTTTCCGATTCATTTGCAGGCTGTTTCTGGAGCAAAGCAATAAAGGCTTTTTCGGTTCACAGTTACTGGAAGCCGTCCTGAGATTTGGGACGTTGTTAGGGCACGATCCTGGTTTGGTTCTTGTTGCTGCTTCAGTGAGTATCTAAGCTTAAGTGGATGACGTGTGTTTGGTGCGTAGCATTATTGAACAGAGGCTGCGACTTTTGTGGAGAAGGGGTTTGTCGTGTTCTTGGTGTTGAAGACGCAACTTCCTGATACTCAAGTTTGATTCTTTTTTTATAAGATCGAGTTTGGTAGTCTGAATTCGATATCATGAATCCACTAGTCCTCATCCATGATCAAAACTGAATATAGTTTTCCATTTA
>DAISZI010000013.1:0-16116 GCA_036824885.1 Oligoflexia bacterium | reverse complement strand
GATTGTCACATTGGTTTGCAGTGAACAAATGGATCACATAAAGCCGGATACGTGAGCCTTAAGTCCGGTTCCGTGGGAAGTCGGCTCTCTTATCTGGGGGCTACTTATCCGAGTTTCCATTTTAGAAAGGTTTCTTAATACTCGGACTCAATGCCATCATAAAGCACGTGGCGATTATCGTTTTAGTGATATCCCAAGTAGCAATACTGTTGCTAAATTCAAAGGAGTTCAAACGTATCTTTCCATGTCTTAGGTTTCTTTGTTCTTGGTTGGAGGTCCTAGATAATCGTGGATCTTCAAGTTGAGGTAAATTTTTCTTTGAAAGATTGACTTGAACAATAAACTTTTTATTGCTAGGACGTCCAGATTCGAAAGAACTTAAAAATAAATTGCTAAAACTACTCACAGTTCTATAAAAAAAGATCGTAGATCGAAGGATCAGATTTCATCTGATTACTGATCAATGTTAGCTTTTTTCTTCAACCTTGAACTATTTGTAAGTTCTGCTTTCTTGCTAGATTTTTCTTTTTCCTAGAGCTCTTTTTTTTGATTTGTATGCTCTCAAATTCAGTATTTTAGGAAGGATATCATCTCCTGAAAAATATCTGATTCGGCTAATTCAGATTTACAAGATTAGCAATGGTCTTCTCAGTATAACCAGAGACCCTGATGGATCATGTTCTTTACTACAAGTTTGTACCGATTTTCGAGAAATCAGGATGCTTGATCCAGTCGGATGTATTTTATGATCCTACTGATATCCATTCTCGATAAGTCATTTCTAAGACGATTTGATCGGAAAAATCGATCTTTAAAGCCTGACAGATTTGCTCTGATTTTTCTTAGGGGCGTTTTTAGGTTTTTTTCTGAAAGTGATTGAGGTTGTTTCGATGGTCCGAAGTTTTCAAACTTATCTTGTCAATTTTTGAGATTACTTCTTTATTCAGCAACAGAAATTCTCTGATAGATATTAATTAGATCTTTTTGAGCTTCTCGTTTTTTTGATAACTTTTTTCATGGATTCCTTTTTTCTTATGAAGTGCAGAGGAAAAAGACTTTGTGCAACCGCACTGCTCTGAAAGCCTGTTTAAGGAGCGACTCGTTCCTGTAGTTCCAGTAGCGTTCCCTTTTGAAGCTCAAAGCGTTCCACGCTGCCTACAGGTAGTTCCAGAGTATCAGAGGCATGGCTATCTCTTACCGGAAGCAAATGCCAAGGTTTTAAGTTTTTATGAAACGAAGTAATTTCATAGTATTTTCTATCGTGTTGTAATTTTCGATACTTTTTTAAAAAAATTACATCAATAGGAATTTTCATCCACCACATATGAATCTCTTTACATCGTGTTATCCATAGTCCTTCCCCGGTTTGTAAGATTTTTTTTCCTATAAGTCCTTGAAGACGAGAAAAAAAAGAATTTGCAACCTTGCATCTGGTTGCAATGATTGTTTGATCGGAGTACTTTATCACACTAATGGTTTTTTTATCGAGAATTTTTTTTATCAAAAACACAAGATAGAAGTAGCACGAAGGTCTATAGTATTGCAATCTGTGATTTTCAAAGAAATTTAAGGAAGGTTTTTATTGGGGATAAAGAAGACCTATTCCAAAAGGTCCAAAAACCATGAGCATAACAGCTGGTAAAATAAACAAAACAAGAGGTAGGATGACTTTCTGAGCAGCGGCTGCCCCTGCTTTTTCTGCTCTGAGCATACGTTCAGTTCTCATTTGTTCTGATTGTTGTTTTAAAATTTTTCCAATAGAAGCACCCATTTGATCGGCTGAAATTAAGATCGCCGTGAAAGAGTTAATTTCTGTCATAGAAATTCTCAAAGCAAGTTCTCGCAGCGCTTCTTGACGCGAAGAGCCCACTTTGATTTCTTTGAGCATTTGAGACAATTCGTCAATCATGGGGCTTGTTTTTGATTTTTCAACCACCTTACTAATGGCACCTATAAAATCTAGTCCTGCTTCAGTAGAAAGAGCAAGTAGATCCACGATAAAAGGCATAGATCGAAGGATTTTTTTTTGCCTTTTTTGAATTTCTCCGCTCACCCAAAAATTAGGATAAAACCAGCCTACAGCGCCTGAGCTCAGGATGAGGTACCAGCTGAGATCAGCAACGCCTAAGGTCTGTAAAGTAGCTCCGAAAATAGGAAAGAAAAGAATCAAGAGGATTTTAAAAGAAATAAACTCATCTGGTGTTAGTTCTTCTTTCAGACCTGCTGCGATGAGTTTTCTGGAAAATTCTTTTCTTTTTTTATCCCAAAAAGGTTTTTCACGAACCACAGGCACAATGTATTGTGTGAAGAAAATACGGAGTATTTTGACAAGGAAGTTACTTGATTTTCGATTTCTTAAGTCGGAGAGGTTTTCTTGTGCAGCGCGACTTTCTTGTTCTTCCAGTAGCATTCTCACCAAGAGAAAAACGCTTCCTGCAATGAGTAGATAAGCAGCATTAATGACAAATTGAGCTTGATTTGAAAGGATAGGCATCAGTATGTTATCGGCAGTACCAAGAGACGAGTTAAAAGTGAGGGGAAGAAATTCATGGATTTAAAAAAGCAAGCTGCTCAATGTTTGGGTTCGGTCATGATTACGGGTATTGATGGGTTGCAGCTTTCTTCTGAGCAGTCGTATTGGTTTTCCGAGGTGGGCATAGGTGGAGTTTTATTGTTTTCAAAAAACTACTCTGATCGTAAACAACTTATTGAGTTAACTTCTTCATTGCAAGAGAGTCGAGGTAAGTCTTTGCCGCTTTGGATCTGTGTTGATCAGGAGGGAGGCAGGGTTCAACGCTTCAAATCGGAATTTACACGTATTCCTTCGGCAGAGTCGATAGGTGAACGAGATGCTCCTTCATGGATGACGCAACTATCAGCCATTGTTGCTTCTGAGCTTTTTCAAGCAGGTGTGAATGTCAATTTTGCGCCTGTTGCAGATATCATGACGAATCCGAGTAATCCTGTGATCGGCGATCGTGCTTATGGTAAAACACCAGAAAAAGTCTCAAGGATGGTCGTTGCTTGGATCCAAGGGCATTTGAGATCCAAGGTTGTTGCTTGCATGAAACATTTTCCAGGGCACGGCGACACTCATCTCGATTCACATTTTGACTTACCGCGCGTAGAGACTACTTGGGAGGTTTTAAGAATGCGTGAATTCGAACCTTTTCGGAAGGGTATTGAGGCAGGGTGTCCTATGATCATGACGTCTCATATCTTGAATAGGCATTTAGATGAAGTTTATCCAGCTACCCTTTCTCGGCATGTTCTGATGGATATTTTAAGAAATGAGCTTGGATTTCAAGGATTAATTGTGAGTGACGATTTAGAGATGCAAGCAATTTCAGATCATTTTGGTACTCAACAAGGAGCTATTTTAGCGCTTGCTGCAGGATGTGATCTTGTGGTATTTCGAACTTTTTTGGAAGCAAAAAAAAGTTATGAAGCTTGTTTAAAAGCAATTGAAACGGATCATTTAGATCCAGTATGCATTTTACGCGCTTCTCAACGCAATGCTATCTATAAAGAAAAGTTAATATTACCTAAAAAGCAGTAATTAGCTTTTATTCTTGAAATATAAATTTGAGTTCCTGTTTTTATTTTCCGATATAAAAATGAGGATTTAGATTCTATGTTTAAATTAATTTCTATTTCAGGCGCTAATCGAGGACAAAGTTACGTTTTATCTGAAAAAACAACTTTAGGTCGCAAAGAAGACAATAATATAGTACTTAGCTCTTCAAAAATTTCTAAAAATCATTGCGTTCTTGAAATTAAAAATAATGAATTAATAGTTAAGGATCTGAATAGCTCCAATGGAACATTTGTTAATGGTTTTTTGGTTCAAGAAAAAAAACTTATTTCAGGTGATCAGATTCTTGTCGGAAATTTTGTTTTTCAAGTCGTAAATACTGAAAGCAATAAAAAAATAAATCATCAACAAGTCATTGTTAAAAACGAAAAGTCAGAAATAGACATCATGCAGAGTTCTCTATCTTTAGAAAATAAGCAGCCAAAAAATATCAAAGATAAAGTTATTCATTTTCTTGAAAATCAATTTATGAACTTTTTTTATGATTTAAATAAAAAATATGAGTGGAAATCTATATTCATTTCGCTCATATTTTTTTTAATTTTAATAAATGCTGTTTTGTCTGTTGGTCCTTTGTTAGAGTTAAATAATAATTTTGTTATTCAAGAAACAGGAAGAAGAGCTTTGTTCATGGCAAAACAAATTGCCAATCAAAATACATATTTCATATCCTCTAAAAATGAAACTAAAACCGATGTTAGTTTTTTAGAAAACGAATCAGGCGTGAGAATTGCTATGATTCTTGATTTTAATAATAGAATCATTGCTCCAGCAAATCAATTAAATCAGTATTTTACCAATGGAGAAGAAGCTGTTTTTTTGATGAAAGTAAAAGAAGATTTTAAAAATGGAAGAGAAACGGGCATATGGAAAGAGCTTGATAATGGCAATGTCATTGCCGTGGAACCTATTCGAGTTTTAAATGCAAGCTTAGGAAAAAATACTTCTGTAGCAATGGCGATTGTTTCTGTTGATTATAGCATTTTTTCTTTAGGCTTAGGTGAGATTGGATTAGTTTATTCTCGATCCATTGTTATTTCTGCAATATTTGCCTTGTTGGTAATTTTTGTTTTATACAGACTCACTTTGTATCCTTTTAAAAAATTAAACAATGATATGGATAAAGCTTTAAAAGGAGATATCGATCAGGTTTCTAATGATTTTAGATTTTCTGAAATGAATTCTCTTTGGGATATCATTAATTCAGCAATTCAACGTATCCCTAAAAGAAGTATTTCTGGAGTTTCTGAATTCAGTGGTGCTTTAAGTGCTGAATCTCAAGAAGAATTAATGCGGTCTTTTCTTAAGCCTGTGACTATGATAGGAAATATGAACTTATTTGGTATTATTTTTTTTGATTCTAATAAGAAAATTCTCTATTTAAATTCTTTGTTTGAGGAAATAACAGGTATTCGCTTAGATGGAGCTTTAGGAGAAGAATTTGAAACTGTTTCTAGAGATCAATCCATGACAGAGCTTATCAAAGATCTTTTTGAGAAATCTTATCAGTCGTTAGAGGAAGTTTTTGATAATTGCGAATTTTCTGGAGCTGCCTATAAAGCAACGATGAGTTTTTTTAGCTCTGCTGATATGTCTATCAAAGGATACTTGCTAATCATATCAAAGCTAGAAGATTAAAATAATTATGAAAAAAACAGAAAATGTAAAATTTTTTAAAAATTTTTATATTGACAAACAAAAAGGAGAGCTTGCTCGTTTAAAGATTTTTTCAGGGATAGATAATGGTATTGTGCATGTCATTTTTTCAAATGAAATTTTTTTAGGACGAGATGAAAAAAATGATGTTGTATTTTCTGATATAAAAATTTCAAGGCACCATGCTAAGATTTTTAAAGAAACAAATGAATGGAAAATTAAAAAATTAAAAACTTCAAATGAAATTATTCTCAATAATATTAAAGTTGAAGAATCAATTCTTCATTCAAAAGATCAAATAGGTTTAGGGGATACTTTTTTTGAATTTTGTCTCTCTGATGCTGATCATAGTGTTTTATCTGCTTCTGTCAAAAGAAAAGAATTAAATGCTTTCTCAAAAAATAAAAAGAATCAACCTAAAAGTCTATTTATTGTACTTTTTGCGTTAGTGTTTGTTTTTTATTTTTTTATCAGCGAACCTGATCAAAAAAATATAAAAAAAATATCTCATGAAAAAGAAACCAATACTAATTTAAATTTAGCTGAATTTTTAGTCAATTCTGATATTACAAAATCTTCAAATGTTTTATTTAAATCTGGTTTTAGAGAATATGTTACAGGAAACTATTCTCGAGCTAAAGCTCAGTTTGAAGCTGTCGTACAAATTAACCCTAATCATTTTTTGGCAAATATTTATTTAGAGAACTGCAAAAAAGATATAGAAAATTTATCGAAATCATATCTCAGTATAGCAAAAAAATCATTTGATGCTGGAAAACTAAAAAATGCTCGATCTACTTATAGTCGAGTGATGCGACTTTTTTATCATGACCAATTAAATCCTCGTTATATTGAAGCAAAAGATCAATACGATAAAGTCATGAAAGAAATAAGTCGTGAGGAACAATAATGAATTCGAAATGGTTGATTACTGTTTTAAAAAACGGTCAATTTCTTCTTGATAAAGAAATCATCGAATCTCTTTCTTTAGGAAGAAGCAAGAACTCTCAAATTTATATAGAAGATCGATCTATTTCTCGAGAGCATCTTTTTTTTAAAGCAACAGAAGATGGAGTTCAATTTTTTAATAAAAATCAATTTTCTGCTATACTATTTAATGGGTTAGAAGTTCAACAGGGTATTTTAAAAGATCAAGAAAAGATAGTTTTAGGATCTTATCTTGTTCAGGTGTCTCTAAAAAATCCATCAGAAGTGAAAGAAAAAATAAAAGAAGAAAAAGAAGAAGTAATCCATGTTCATGAGGAAGAGCCTGTTGCTGATGAGTCGAAACCTGTCAACGAGGATTTTCTCAATAGTATAAACAGTATAAGTGATGAAGAAAAGCCTTTAGAAAAAATTTCTCTTGAAAACAATCAAGATATGACATCTATAGGAGTGGATGCCTCAACGCAAATTTTTAAAAAAGATGTTTTACAATCAAGATTAACCTTCCAAAAAGGGGATGCAAATTATCTGGTTTATGAAATTAGCAAAGAATCTATCAGCATAGGAAGATCTGAAAATTGTGATATTGTTTTAAATGACAAGAAAGCATCAAGAAAACATGCTCTTATTTTAAAGTCGGGTTTGAAATTTACGATTAAAGATTTGAATTCGCATAATGGAACGATGGTAAATGAAGAGAAAATCAAAGAAAAAGATTTGTCAAGTGGAGATTCTATTCAAATTGCGAACACTATCTTTCAATTTTATATAAACAGCACTGTTTATTCTGAAATAAAAAAAGATTTGCTTAATATCAATGATATAGAAAAGAACGAAGAACCATTTGAAAGTCTTGAATTAGATTACGAAAATAAAGATCATCAAAAACAAGAAGATATTATCTCTAATCAGGAAATTGCAGGCATTAAAAGTAATGCCAAGAAAACTCTTTTAGAAAAATTCAGGTCTTTACCCAAAAGAACTCAATATATTGGAGGAGTTGCCGCTATTTTGTTTTTGATGTGGTTAAACGAAGACGACCCTGTGCCAGTTGCTAAAAAAAAATCAAACATCAAAAAAAATGTGGTTACAGCGGTTAAAGTGGAAAAAAATAATGAGTTATCTGCGTTTGACTCTCTTTCTGATGAGAAGAAAAAGTTTATTGAAACACAGCATCAACTTGCTTTTGATTTTTATAAAAACAGAGAATACGATAAATCAATATTTGAAATACAAAAAATATTTTCATTAATTTCAGACTATAAAGATTCAAGAGAATTAGAACGTTATGCCAAAGAAGGAAAACATAAGCTTGAAACAATGGAAGAAGAAAAAAGAAAAAAAGAAGCAGAAGAAAAACTTAAGGCAAAAATTAATGATTTAGTAGAAAATACAAAAATGAAAATGGAAAAAAAGCAATATGTTCAGGCAAAAGAGAATTTTCCTGAAATTTTATCTCTTGATCCAGATAATAGCAGTGTTCAAGAATGGAAAAAAATCATTGAAAATGAAGAGGAAGAGAAAAAAAACAAAGAAAATCAAATAGCTATTCAGCGTCAAATTGATAATCAAGGATTTAAGCTTTATCATGAAAATTTGGCACTACAAAAAAAGGGCAGTTATCACCTCGCCATTACAAATTTTGTCAAAATATTGGATATTGGTATTTCAGACAAAAAGTTAATTGAATTAATTAAAAAGAATATTAAAATCTGTCGCTACCAAATAGAAAAAATGAGAGAGCCTGTTTTTAGAAAAGCAAAAAAATTAGAAAAAAACGGTCAATTTTTAGAAGCTCTTGCTCTTTATAAAAAATTAACATCGATAGATCCTTCTTATGCTGTTGCCTATAGCAGCATCAAAAAAATGAATCATGTTTTACATGATCAAGCAAAGATCATTTATACTGAGGCTTTAATTGCTGAAAGTTATAGTGATTTTTCTGTTTCAAAAAAAATGTTTGAAGATTGTTTGCGCATTGCTCCGACAGATGATGTCTATCATGGTCGTGCACAAAGAAAGCTGGCACATTATTTCAAAATAGAATAAAAATTAACTGTGAGTCAAAATCAGTTATTGATTAAATATATTCTTACTTTAGAAAACCAAGGAACTAGACCGCTTCAAGAGGATTATTGTCTTTGTGATGATGAGAAAAATATATTTGTTGTAGCAGATGGTTTCGGAGGACATCACATTGGTCAGGAAGTAGCTAAATTAGGTTGTGAATCTATAAAAAAATTTCTTTTTAAAAATGCTCGAGATTCAGAATCAACATTTCCCTTTATCATGAGAAGTTACTTTTCATTGCATGGTAATATTTTGTTTAACGCTATGATCTATGCGAATAAAGAGATGTTGCGTTTTAATAAAGAAAAAACGATTCATCAATCAGGGGGAGCTTCTTTAATTGCTGGGTATTTAGATCAAAATTTATTAGCTATTGCAAATATAGGGACTTGTACTTCTTGGTTGTATCGTGACGGACATAAGTGTGAGCTTGTGATTCCAAGATCGTATGCGACACTCTGCAATCCTTTTTTGTATGAAGATCAAGAAATGACCAATGTACCTTTAATGGCTCTTGGTATGCTTGAGGATTTAGAGCCAGAAATTTTTGAATTTAGAATCATGCCAAAAGATTGGCTGGTATTTGCAACAGATGGTGTCAATCGGGATTTTTTTAATGAAATTCAATGGATCCAAGAGAAAAAGATTTTAGAATTAGAAGCTATTGAAATAATCAAGGAAAAGTTCAAAAAAATTAATTTCAAAGATAATGCCTCTTTGTCTGTTATTTTTTTGAATGAGTAAATAAATTATTTAATTATTTCAATATGTTAGATTCTTTACTTTTTTATTTTATTTTAATATAATAAATAAAGCCTTCTGAAATTCTTGGCATCAAGTGAAATTAACGTATTTTTTTATCTGTCCGATAAATGATCAAAGGGTTTGAGAAGGAGGAGATGGTATGATTTTTTTTAGAAAAGTATTAAAAAATCGTTTAGGTCAGTCAACAACAGAATACATACTGATTCTAGCTGTTGTTGTTATGGTTGCAATGAAATTTAAAACAGAATTTCAAAGCAGATTAGTAAGCGCAGTTCAAAACTTAGGTGGACAAATTGAAACTGCAACTCAATCTAGCAACTAAAAAAAGAAGTAAAGTTTTTATGGAATCTTTTTCTGACAAAAAGGGTCAAGCAATGCTTGAATATATCGTTATTCTTTCTGCTTGTTTGTTTGCTACGTTAGGAATTTCTAGAAATATGACGAATATTTTAGGAAGTGGTATTTTAAGATTAGGGGCTCAGCTTGAACAAGATTTAAAAACAGGAAGACTTTCTTTAAGGTTTTGGAGTAATTAGAATTATTTATCGCGATTATTTTAAATGAAATTAACATTTTTTTTATTAAAAAATTATTCTGAAGATAGAAGAGGCCAGGCGGTCACAGAGTACATCTTGATGCTCTCTATTTTGCTTTTTATTTATAATATAATTTTTCTTTCATTAAATCGTTACGGAATAGGAAAAAAAATAAAAAATCAAATTACCTTATCTTTTTTGGCAGCTTATCGTTATGGCAATGTAAAAGCAAAAGGTCCTGATGATGGAGGATCAGAGTATCATCCTATTGATCCTCAAAATGGTGAAAACAATTTTCGCATTTTTTTGAATCCTCGCTAAATAAATGAAAAAAATTAATGAAGATAAAATAAGGAAAGATCAAGGGCAGTCCACCATTGAATTTGTTCTAGTTATTTTATTTATTATGTCGTATTTTTGTTTTTTTTTCCAATTGAGCATGGTTTTTGCGTTTGGAAATTATGTTCACTACGCAACTTTTATGGCAGCTCGTGCATTTCTTTCAGCCGGTGCTTCTTTGGAAGATCAAGAAAGTCGTGCGCAGGATGTCATTGTTCAAATGTTGAAAAAATCTCAAGGTCAAATAGGAGTTGATAAGTTTCCTAGTATAGCGGTGGGAGCTTCTTCAGGAACTATTCCAGGATATACTACTTTAGTCAATCAAACAAATAATTTAAAATGGATGACAGGTGTCCGATACGTATTTAGAGGTAAAATTTTTGTCCCTTTTGGAGCCATAGGAAGTAAAAATGATAACAATCAAGTCGAGTTTACTTCAGAGAGTTTTTTAGGAAAAGAACCAAGCTACAGTGATTGTTTAAGTGCACTAGGAGCAGTTCATGGAATATTTGACAATGGATGTTAAAATTATAGAAAATAACAAAGGTCAAAGTTTATTTGAATTTATACTTCTATTGCCTGTTCTTTTAGGTTTTTCGACTATCTTAATAAGAATAAATACTGCTATTCAGATTTCTATTGTCAATCAGCAGTTCACTCGAGATCAATTAGGTATTTTAATCAATAATAGCGCTTTTTATCCTGCCTTAAGTAAACAGCAGATTCTTATTCAAACAGGAAGCAATCAAATGGTTCTTGGAGTATCTGAGAATCAAGCTGTTGCTGATGACAATGGGACTTATAGTCCTGAGGCAACTACTCAGTGGGTAGGTCGTGGATCAGCATCAAAATCTAACGATTCTCCTCAAGAGGAGCCATCGATACGTGGTAGTGTTAGAATTAGAAATTCTATCACTATTTGTACTAATAGTTTTGTATTGCCTACTAACATTACTTCTTTAATGTTAGATTCGAGCTTTCATGCCGCCAATAACGTTCAGCTAACTGAATCTCATCAAGTTGCTTACTGTGCACCGGGAGGTATGTCTTATGAACAATAAAGCGTTAACGCTTTCGATTATTGCAGCATGTTTTGCCGTTTTTTTTGTACAAAGCTATGTAACTAGCATTGAAGATGATTGGAAAAAAAAATTCGGAACCTCGGTTCTTGCTGTAGTTGCGAGTCGTGATATCAAAGAAATGCAGACTATTGATGAAACGATGTTAGAATTTAAAGTTTTTCCAAAAACTTTTTTAGAGCCTGCATCAATTTCTGTAGATAAAAAAGAGGAAGATAAAGATAGTGCGAAAATTTTAAAAAACATAGCCGGAATGCTTGCTGTAGTACCTTTGAAACGAGGAGAACAGCTCACTTATAATAAGATCACTGAAGCAAGTATTCGTACGGGATTAGCGCCTCAAGTCACTCCTAAAAAAAGAGCAGTCGCTATTCCTGTGAACGAAACGTCAGGAGTTAGTAAACTTGTAAAACCTGGCGATCGTGTAGATTTAATTGCTGTTATTGATATAGGAAGTGGGAAAGAATCAAAAGTTGCTAAAACAATCTTACAAGATGTGATGGTGCTTTCTATTGGTAGATATGTAACGAATAATCTTCCAAGAACTATAGAAGTCGATAATTTAGGTGGAAAAGAGCGTATTCATTCGCTCGCAGAAGATTTTTCTTTTAGTTCTGTTACATTAGAAGTTGAGCCTATGCAGGCACAGACCATTGCTTTGCTTTTGGCAAGTTCTGACAGTGCTCTTACTATTTCTCTTAGAAATAATGATGACGTTGAACGTATTAACTTAAATGGAACTATTTTTTCCGAAGTTTTAGGCAGTGATATCAGTCGTCTGAAAGTAAAAAAATGAAGAAAGTGATGTTTTTTCTTTTTTTTAGTTTATCTCTTCAAGAGGCATACTCGGAAGAAACTTTGGATTCCAAAAAAATACCAGTAATTCAAAAATCAAAACTTACCAATGATCAATCTGAAGATTTAGCTGATCATCGGTTTTTACTTCTTAGTAGTGGTGAAGATAAAGCTGTAGATTTAAATTTTGATGCGAATACTGAAGCAAATGGAATTAGTTACGGAAATCCTCAGATTGTAACAGTTAATTTAGTTAAAATCGGGGAGAAGCGTCAATTGATCTTTAAACCGGTCAAATCGGGAGAAACGACAGTCACTATTCGAGATAATGATGGAACGATTCGTTTGATTTTTAAGGTTCGTGTCACAAATACTAATTTGATCACCATTAAAAATGAATTAAATAATTTATTGAGAGATGTTGAAGGATTAGATATTCGTATTGTGGGATCAAAAGTAATTATTGGTGGAGAAGTTATTGTTCCCTCGGACTATGCGACTTTATTGACGGTGATCCAAGACAAAAATTATGCGGATCTTGTATTAAACATGGCAACGCTTTCACCACTTGCGATGCAGGTTTTATCTAAAAAGATTCAAGAAGATATTGCATCATTTACTCCTGATATAAAAACACGTGTTGTCAATGGTATGATTTTTTTAGAAGGTACTGTTGAAGATGAGGCTATTGCAAAACGTGCCAATAATATAGCTTTATTGTATCTACCTGATTTGCGTCCAGGAAATCCCTTAGAACGTGATACTACAGCGCAGCGTTTAGCGCAAAGAAGTTTAATTCAAAGTTTAATTGTTGTCAAACCTGCTCCTCCCAAAAAAGAAGATAAATTACTCAGAATAACAATTAATTTCGTGGAACTTTCTAAGGATTATAATAAGTTATTTGGATTTCAGTGGCAACCTGGATTCACTGCGGATCCTCAAATTTCAGTAGGATCTAGTGGTTCATCAGGTGCTTCTTTTACAGCAACTATTTCAAGTTTGCTACCTAAGCTTTACCATTCTCAAACTACTGGTTTTGCTAGAGTATTAAAAACTGGAACAATTATTGTAAAAAATAGACAACCTGCTAAGCTTGTTGAGCAAACAGAATTTCCTTTTGCTACAACGGGACCTAATGGACAAATGGGAAGTTCTAGTAAGGCTGTTGGATTAACTGTGGGAGTTACGCCCTCAATTATTGGAAAGACGGAAGATATTGATTTGGATTTGAAGCTTGATCAAACTGAATTAGTAGGAAAAGCTCCGGCAGGTTCTGCTCCTGTGACGGCTTCTCATAAAGTAGATACAACCATTATTGTAAAATCCAATGAAAGTGCGGCTATCGGAGGTGTCATTGATAATTCTATTGGAACTGACTTTAATAAGGACCCGCCTAGTACAGGAAGTTTTTCGCAAGGAACCGATCCTTTATTTAATCTGTTGCATTCTAAAGCTTTTCGAAAGCAAAAATCTCAATTTGTAATTTTTGTGACTCCTCAAATCATTGAGAATGCGTCAGAAGGAACAGATGATTTAAAAAAGAATTTTAGAATTAAAGTTAACTAAAGAGGGATTTTCATGGGGCATATGATTGCTGTTTTAGGCGGTAAAGGTGGCGTAGGAAAAAGTATTTTCGCCGCAAATCTTGCTATTGCTTATCTGCAAGAATTTAAACAAAGGCCTCTTATTTTGGATATAGATCTTCACAGTCTGGGAGACCAAAATATTATTTTAGGCCAAAATCCTGCCAAAAACATTGTCGATATTTCTAAAACTTCTCTAGGTCCTATTGACGCCAAATCTTTGGCACCTTTTATGGTAAATACTTCAGCAGGTTATAGTTACATTGGTTCCCCTAAAGATGCGATACTTGCTCGAGATATTGATTTGGATGGTCTTGGAAAGTTTTTAAAAGGTGTCACACAGGTATTTTCATTGACGGTAGTTGATTGTGGCACCAGTATGGATCCTTGGATATTAAAAACATTAGAATATGCAACAGCTATTTTTGTAGTAGTGACTGGCGATGTGATCGTCATTAATCAAACTAAGCGATTATTGAGCAAGATTCAAGAGCTACTGTTTCCTCAGGAAATGGTACAGATTATTGTGAATCGATTTACTCAATCGAATATTGTGACTCCTCAAATTATTCAAAAAAATTTAAATAAATCTATTTTTGCTGCTATTCCTGAGGATGTTTCTACTTGTGATGGATCATTAGCGAAAAGCGTTCCTTTGTGTTTACTTGCTTCTAATACACCTATTTATCGTTCTTATCATGATACCGTAAGAAAAATTCAGCAAACGAATCTTTTAGAGAATCTTTCAAAAATAAAAAAACAAACAAGCGTTGTAGCTAAACCAGTTAGTGCTGGAATTAAAGATGTCTCTAAAGATGCGAAAAGTCCAGGCGAACGCAGTTACGAGGCATCACTAGATCCTTGGACATCGATGAAATTGCGCATTCATAAAACATTAGTGGAACAAATGGATCTTAAGAAGATGAATACTGATAGCAAAGATCAAAAACAGATTCTGATCTTAAGGGAGCGAACTCAAAAAGGAATTATCGATATTTTAAACACAGAAGATACGAGCGCTCTTTTGAGTACTCGAGAGCTGAAATCTCAAATCATTAAAGAGATTTTGGATGAAGCTTTAGGTTTGGGGCCTTTAGAGGATTTACTGACAGATGACTCTGTAACAGAAATTATGGTAAATGCTCGTAATCAAATTTATGTGGAAAAATCAGGAAAACCTGAAATTTCTAAAGTTCACTTTTCAAGTGAACAACAAATGATGAATGTTATTGAAAGAATTGTCACTCCTTTAGGTCGTCGGGTAGACGAAAAAGTTCCTTATGTAGATGCAAGATTACAAGATGGTTCTCGAGTGCATGTCATTATTCCTCCTCTTGCTTTAAGGGGGCCTACTATTACCATTAGGAAATTTCCTAAAAAAAGAATTGAATACAAAGATTTAATCAGCTATGGATCTATGACAGAGGAAATTGCTGATTTTTTAAGATGCTGTGTAGAGGCCAAATTAAATATTGTGGTATCGGGAGGAACTGGATCCGGTAAGACTACTTTATTGAATGTTTTATCTAACTTTATTCCTGTATCTGAGCGTATTATTACAGTAGAAGATTCTGCTGAATTGCAATTAGGCCAAGAGCATGTTGTTCGATTAGAAACTCGTCCAAAAAACATAGAAGGAGAGGGTGAAGTTAGCATTCGTGATTTGATTAAATGTTGCTTGAGAATGCGTCCTGATAGGATCGTAGTAGGAGAATGTCGAGGAGGAGAAGCTTTAGATATGCTTCAAGCTATGAACACAGGACATTCAGGATCTTTGACTACTTTGCATTCTAATAATCCTAGGGAATGCATCTCAAGACTTGAAACCTTAGTAATGATGGCAGGTTTAGGATTACCTGCTCGAGCAATTAAAGAAAATATTGCTTCTGCAGTAGGAGTCATTATTCAGCAATCGCGTTTGTCCGATGGAAGCAGGAAAGTTACTTATATTACAGAAGTAGTAGGCATGCAGGGAGAAGTCATTAGCTTGCAGGATATTTTTCTTTACAAGCAAGAAGGATTAGATAAAAAAAGAAAAATCATAGGACGTTTTGTTCCAACAGGATTTATTCCTAAATTTGTTGAAGAAATGGAATCCAAGGGAATGAAAATATCACGAAATCTTTTTTCTGTAAAAGCTTAAAGGTTCTAGGATGTTCTACAAAATATTAGGTATTTTAGGATTTGGAATAGCCGTTTTTATTTTTGTTTATTCTTATACTGAAAGATTTTTAGATTGGATTCGATTTCAATCTTTGGGAACTCGCGACTATGTCGTTGAAAAATTAAACATGATGTTTATCGAGGTTAATCCGCAGCAAGTTCTTATACTGCTTTTTTCTATTAGCTTTGGATTGGGATCTCTTGTTTTTTTAATGTTTTTACCTAAACTTTTGCCTGGCATTGTTTTTGGTTTGATTATTTCTGTGGTGGGCTGGAGAATTCCTCGACCTTTTGTCAACTGGATGTATCAAAGGCGTGTTGGGTTATTCGTGAATCAAATGGTGGACGCATTGGGTTTGATGTCTAATGGATTAAAATCAGGTCTTTCTATTGTTCAATCCTTAGGATTGGTTGTTCAAGAATTGCCAGATCCGATTCAGCAGGAGTTTTCTTTAATTCTTAACGAAAATAAGCTGGGTGTTTCTTTAGAGGATGCATTTTCTAATTTAGCTAAAAGAATACCTGCAGAAGATGTAGAAATGTTTGTGACTTCTGTTAACATATTAAAAGAAACTGGTGGAAATTTGGCA
>DAISZI010000012.1:14856-16135 GCA_036824885.1 Oligoflexia bacterium | reverse complement strand
ATGACAAAAACTCATGCTCACTGCACTTTTTTGTATGCAGTTAATAATATTTTCGCTGCGTGTGTCTTAACATTTTATAAAAAGGAACTTTCGTCTAGAGCGATCACGTTTTTGGACGAGTTCGTTTGATGAATCCCATTCTATCCGAGTTCTCTTTCTAAAATAACATTTCACAATGTGTTGAAGTTTGTTACATCTTTCGTTCTCCATTATTTTTTTCAGTAGATCTTTTTGTGCGAATTTTCTGTTCGTAGAGGATTTGACTGTGTTTTTTTGCTAGAGTTTTCTCTAGTGCGAATAGCTCTATATCTTGAGTTCATCTTCTCTCAGTGTCTTATGAAGCCGTCTCGGAGTACTCTCTCGGGTTCTGCTCGTTTCCGAATGACTTAAGCTGCATTCTGATGGTATTCTCAGCGTGTTCACAGGACTGACAAATCAACTTACTTTGAGTCTGTTGATTGTCTGGGTGAATGTGAGCGCATGGGGCATATTCCTGAGATGAGAAGCCAGACGAAACTTGAAAACCCACTTTTTCACTATGATTCGCTTTGTATCCCAGAAACAAAGTCATGATTTTCCCTGCCGAATGACCCGGTTTGTGAGGTTTTGGATCTCGACTTTTTGTCATGTTTTTCATCTTGAGATTTTCTATCATGAAAATTTGCTTTTCTATTACTTGGCTGTCTTTGTCCTTTTTTCCGAGCGAGATTCGATGGATTGGGTGATTGAAATCTCGTCTTTTATCTACAATTCTTTGATGTCTGGTTACTATATTCTGTTTAACTTTGTTTCGGTGGTTTGATCCTATTTTCTGCCTGGCTAACAGTCTTTGCAACTTCCTCATTCTTTTTTGCTTTTTCTTGGTAGTGGTCTTTTGTTCTGGCGTGTAGTCAAAAGTTTGCCCAGAAGAGGATTGAATCGCAATCATCACTTCATGTAATAGTTTGTCTAGTTTTTCGATCCGTTCTTTTTGAGTCTTTGTCGCTAAGTTTGGATCAATGGAACTGAAAGAAACCAAGTATTTTCTGTTTTTCATAGAAACAGTGATTGATGCTGGTATCTGAAAATTGGGATGAGCTTCGAAACTGAGGAAAGCAATGTTGTTTTTCTTTTTACCGACGAACAGCTGCGATTCCAGATAACTAGATCTTGAGCGAGGAGGAATCTCTGCGTCTCCCTGGAGGAATCTCTGCGTCTCCCTGGAGGAATCTCTGCGTCTCCCTTGAGGAATCTCTGCGTCTCCCTTGAGGAATCTCTGCGTCTCCCTTGAGGAATCTCT
>DAISZI010000012.1:10808-14756 GCA_036824885.1 Oligoflexia bacterium | reverse complement strand
GCGTCGCTTGCAACCAAATAACTATATAATTTCTAGAAATCTCTGGTAAACACCGATTCAAAAAAGCTGTATCGCATGTATCAAGTTGCAAATAGGCTTGTGGGATTTTCTCACTGGTCAATCCAAGAAACCGATGCTTGGATTTTAAAAGATATTGCTGTTTGGGGTATTTGGCATTGTAGATGAATCCTGAGCAATTCGCCAACTGTGAGAGTTTTCGTTTCTCTTGACTTGTTGGAAAGGCCCTCGTTTTCACACCATAAATTGCCATACGTCTACCGGTATCTAAAAAAACAGTGTATGTCAATACACTTTTATAAATAAGAGAGATAGTACTGAGGAGATATAAAAGATTAGTTTATTGAAGATAAGACATGCTACGTAGTACATCTTTAAAAAATTTATACAGCCCGTATTTCGCAGTAAAAGATAAAAATATTTCGAATTAACAAAAAAGTAGGACAGAACGGCTTCTCTGCCACTTTAAATTTAGAGTATGAGAGGATAGACAAAATTATGACGCAAATAGTACGGAGCACTCGTGTTAGAGTGGCATTTGAATGCCAGCATTGAATTTAAACGCAGAACAAATGAAATCGATTTAGACATTTAGGAATTATTACGGCGGTTCATAATTAATCAGCAATTTTTATTTATTAAAAAATAAAATACACTCTAGAGATTGAGCTTTTCCTTTTTTTATAATTTGGATCAATTCATTCTCGCTTAAAAAATGAATTTTTATTAAATTATTTTTTTTGAACGAATTGGAGTCATTTCTAGTTGAGTGAAAAAAGAACAGTATAAAAAAACTGCCATGGAAAAAAAAGAAATTTTGATTTGAAACTCATTACTTCAAAGATATTTTTTAGTCAACAAGTTAATGAAAAAAGTAAGTAAATTAATATAAAAGTTGAGGATGAGTTACGAATAGTAAAAAAAATTGAGGCAAGGACACCCCTTAGATTTGCAGATTGAAGTTCTTTTGAGGCCTTGCTAGCGGGAGAACTCAAAGTGGATCGGGAAATGTACTCTTTAATTGTTTTTTTGCACCTCGAGGGGTTTTTTGCAAGTGCTCAGATAGAAAGGGATAACGCATTTGAACTACACTTACAAAATTAAGTGAGAAAATTTAAACATTTTTAATGATATTTTTGTTCTCATCACAACTCAATGATTCGTGGTTCGATGCTGTCTCTATGTAGCGAGGACTTAAGGATGAGCGTTTTCTTTTTCTTCCATGGGTTTTAAGTTGGTGCTTATGATTGTGTGACTATCTGTTTCTTGATACCTTTTGCTAGGTCGTAAGGTGTGCTCCACCAGTATTTTTATGTTTTTTTTAAGAAATCGGACCAGTTGATGGGTGACGTATTTATTGAGTTTACTGTAAATGCTGAATTTCAACGTTTTATTTTTTACGAAGGTATCGATTGCGATCATGTAAGTATCTTGATTCGAGGAATGGATGCTAACTCCGCTGTTCTCATCTACGATTTGCCAGGGTTCATGTTCTGATAATGTGATTTCATCTTCAAATGAACCCAGGTAGCTGAATCTTAGTTGAGGTAAGGGTGGACTTTGGTACCCGAAGAGTGGACCATAACCGATTCCGTTATGCGGAATTTGTTGCAATATTTTCTTAGTTTTAAGCAGATTTTTATTTGTATCCTGTTGATGCTCTAGTCGAACAGGATACATAGTTGTAAACCAGCCTACTTGCCGAGTGATATTGAGTCTAGGCTCGATGTTCTCTTTTCCGTGATTTTCTATAACGATGTGATTTACCTGATTTCCTGTCAACTCACTCAGTGAGGCTGCTAAAGCCGTCAAGAGAAGATCCTGAATCTGTGTCCCGTAGGCTTCATGGCAGTCTTTTAAAAGTTTGAGTGTTTCTCCTGTGGTGTACGAGAAGGATGAGAAATTGAATCCTTCTTGGGGCTCTATCCATTCATGGATGATGCTATGATGATCGTAATCCTTGAGAACATTTTCCCAATAAGTCTTCTCGGAAGCATGGGTTCTTCCGTAGTTTGCAACGGCTTGTGTCCATTGACGGTAACTGCTTTTCTTCGGTTCAAGGGCATGCCCATGGTATAGGGATTTTAAGTCTTCTAAAAGTATCATGCAGCTTCGTTCATCGACGACTAAGTGATGAATGGCAATATGAAGGCGGGCACTTCCATCTGCGTATCCATGAACGTAGCTGATACTGAAGATAGGACCATGTTCGAGATCAAATTGATTTTGCCACTTTGTAAATTTTTTATTAATAGTTTTCGCAAAGCATTTATTAATATCTTGATTTGTTTCACTTTGTATTTCACGAATATTCCATACTTTAAGTTCAGCTGATTGAACAGAATTATCATAAACTTGGACATAGCTTCCATCGGATTTTTTATAGTACCTCAATTGTAAATTATCATGGTATTCTACGAGCTTGATAACGCTTGCTTGTAATTGCTCGAAATCAAGTTCTGGAGTTTTTACTAAAAAAGAATGATTCCAGTGATTTTCTCTTTTGAATTTTTTTTCAAAGAACCATTTTTGAATAGGAAGTAAAGGCACCTCTCCTTCTAATCGAGCTTTTTCTTTGAGAATCTCTTGAGTGTCGTTTTTCAGAGTGAAGGCAATGTGTTCGCAGAGTTGCTCGATAGTTTCGGTGTTAAAAATATCTTTGACATGGATCTTTAATCCTAATCGTTTTCTCATGCGACTGATGAGTTGAATGGCGATCGTGTCATCTCCCCCAAGTTTCAAGAAAGGATCTCGAACTCCGATTTGATCTACTGGTACATGGAGTACCTCGGCCCAGATCTCACGGATCTGACTTTCCATCTCATTTCTTGGAGCTAAGTAGGTTTCTGTAGGGGAGCATGAAACTTCAGGAAGTGAATTTTCATCGAAAGTTCTGTTTCCCTGGTAGGGTAGTTTTTTCAAATGCACCAAATTATTTGGCACGAGGTGCTCAGGCAACTCTTTCTGAAGATGCTTAATTAATTCATTTTTTTCATACTTTTTTTCTGATACATAATAGCCTGTGAGTGGTTCAGTGAATGTTTCTGGATGTTCTTTTGGTAATACCAGTGCTTGCTTGATTCCTTCGTACTTTTCAAGTGCTGCTTCTATGGTCTTAAATTCACTGAAATCTGTTTGGAGATCAGAATGATGAAATTCAATTGATTTAGTGGTTCCGTTTGGAAGCCATCTAGCTAAGTCTCCCGTTTGATAAATTCTTGCATTTTTTCCTGCTTTTTTCTCTTCTTCCGTTTGAAATGGATTGGCAATGAATTTCTTTGAAGTAAGTGCTTCTTGTTGAAAATAGCCTCGAGCCAATCCTAGTCCACCTAAGTATAATGTGCCTATGGCACCTTGAGGAATGGGATTTAAGTCCTCGTCTGTGATATAGTACTTGGTATTTTGAAGACGATGGGTAGTAGTTTCTTTATTTTTATAAATATAGATACTTGAAGCTATGGTTCCTT
The DNA here is from genome assembly GCA_036824885.1 of Oligoflexia bacterium. Taxonomy (GTDB): domain Bacteria; phylum Bdellovibrionota; class UBA1018; order UBA1018; family UBA1018; genus DAISZI01. Next base: position 11,271 of record DAISZI010000012.1, on the reverse strand, counting down.
CGATTATTCCGTCAATATGGATGATTTCTGTGCCGGTACAGGTATAAAAATCAAAAATCTTGGAATCTATTTTTTTTCCAACGACTACTAATACTTTTACATCAAGTTTACTGTCCAAAGATAGAAGCGATGCCGGAATCCATGCAAGATCGATTTTTTGATATTGAATATAAGAATTTAATGATTTCAAATCTTTTTTCAGAGATGCATCGGTAATGTGTAAAACATGTCCGTGACAAAGAGCTGTAAAAATTTCAGCTAGATGCAAATCCCATGCATGGTGCGAAAAGCATAGCATATGCTTTTTTGTTGAATTTTCTTTGGGTTGATAAATTTTTTCAAATACTTCTGTTAAATGAAGGATCCCTCGGTGTTCTAGCATGACTCCTTGAGTATTGCCCATCTTGTCTTTGGTATACATCATGCATGCTAAATCGGATGGATTGATTTTTATCTGGGGGTT
>DAISZI010000012.1:0-10798 GCA_036824885.1 Oligoflexia bacterium | reverse complement strand
CTGAGTTAATTGAGATTGAAATTGGATATTATCTATGATGATCATAGATGTACTTTTGAAGTTTTTGAAAATACTATCTGATGAAAAAAAAGAAGCATGGATTTCATCGGTAAGGATCACCGAAGCTTGTGTGTCTTGCAGGATAAAATGTATGTGTTCTTGAGAAGAATTAGGATCTATAGGAACGTAACCGCAGCCTACTTTTAAAGTAGCAAGTATGGCAAGGAGCATTACATCGCTTTTTTCCAATAACAGGCATACTGGCATTTCTGATGTCACAAGGTTTTTTTCCAGCATATAATGCGCTAGTTGATTGGCCCTTTGATTGAGTTCTTGATAGGTCCATACATTTTTTTGTGAAATAATGGCGATGCCCATTTTTTCTTCTTGTTTTTCAAACACACTAGGCACTGTTTGATCGATCAGAGAGTCTTGATCTGTTGCATTCCAATCATAGAGGATGCGTTGACTTTGTTCTTCAGACAGATAACGTAAGTTTTTTTCAAGCATCTCCGATTGAGTTGCAATTTGTTCTAGTAAAATTTTTGCAAGCACTATGCAGTCTTCAACCCATGGCTTCTGGATGAGTTCCCCTGCATAATTTATTTGAAAAATCAGGTGATCAGTTTTTTCGTAAGCTATGAGCACGATGGGATAATCAGTTCTTTCAACTGATTCTTGAACGTTGATTTTTAACCTATTTTTGTGTTGCTGATTGATGCTATCTTGTTGGTAGATGAATAAGCTATCAAATAAACGTTCTTTCTTTTGGTGAAGTGTGGCTGAGTTTGGATGACTTCTTCTGTCCATCTCGTGAATTTGCTTTTCAATATCCTCAATTACTTTGATAATTCGCATGTTTTTTTTATGATTTACAAATAATGGCAAGGCATTGCTATAAAGTCCAACAGAACTTCCAAGCTTTTCAAGAGGGAGATGACGCCCCGAAAGAGTAATTCCAACGGTAGTTTGTTCCGCGTGACCATAAATACTTAAGATTTTATGCCACACATAAAGTAAGCTTGCCTGCAAGCTTACTGCTTTTTTCTGGCTGAGCTCTTTGAGATCTTCATAAAGCTTTCCTTCTATCTTAAGTCTTTCTTGTTGGGTTTCCTTCATTTGTCGAAAATCTTTAAGATGTTTTTGAGTCGATTTCAAGAATTTGCTGAGGATGGGTTTTTCTTGAATTTTGCTCAGATAATGATCCCAATAGTCTTGATACAAGTGGGGATGATTTTGAAGGTATTGCTGCGTGGTTTCGTAGGTGTGGTCTATCGCTAGTTCTTGTGTAGGCCTTTGATTTTTAAGTTTTAAATAAGTACTGTGAATGAAGTCAAGTAGGATGGCAACGCTTAAAGAGTCCATGATGGCAGGATGGTAGCTCAACAAGCAGGTGAAAAGTTTTTTGCTTTGCTTGATCAGGTGCACTCGAAATAAGCTCCCTTGATCAAGCTCATAATCATCCTGACGGTCTTTTTCTTGAATTTTTTGAATGCTTAAGTTTTGGATAGCTAGATCTGGTTCGGAGCTCAGATCGATTGATGTCCAATGAAGATCGCCTTCTTGATCAATCATTTGGACTAATTGTTCATCCCATGCAAATCTCAATCGTAAACTTGGATATTTTTTTTGCGCGTATTTCCAGGTTTCTTTGAATATCTGAGGATCCAAGCAATACTGGTATTGCCAAATGATTTGAGCACAATAAAGATCGTCGTGTTTTTCGTTAAGTGTGTCATAAATGAATTTCTTTTGGAGACTATTAGCAATATAAACGCTTTTTATTTCTTTCTTTCTCTGAAGTTGTTCTAAATATTCAAAACTAATAATATGATGGATGTCGCTTAGGGTGAGATACTTTCTGTTAAGATTTAAAAGGTAGTTTATAGTTTCTTTTAATCTTTTCTTAAATATTTTTCCTAGTTGAATGGTTGCGTTTCTGTTCAATTTACTTATTATATTAAAAGTAAGTCTTTTGCTTACTACGTCGCCATGGATTCTAACGAGGTAAGGATCTTCATTACAAAGAGCTGAGTTTCTTCCGCAGGTTTCATCTGTAATTTTCCAATATTCCTTATTTTTTAAGTTGACGCTTTTTTCAAGCTGACCAATGTAATTAAAATACACTTGAGGCATAGATTCTGAGTGGTATCCGAAAAGTGCGCCATACCCGATTCCTTCATGTGGAATTTCTTTTAATCTTTCTTTTGTTTTGCTAAGATTTTCGCCTAGGTCTTTATGGTATTCTAGACGAACCGGATGCATTGTTGTGAACCAACCTACTTGGCAAGTTACATCGATCTGAGGATCAATATTCTCTCTTCCATGACCTTCGCGCATGATAAAATTTACGTCATTACCTGTAAAATCGGAAAGTGTTGATCCTAAAGCTGTAAGAAAAATATCATTGATCTTGGTGTCGTAGGCTTCATGGCAATCTCTTAAAAGCTTGTTGGTTTCTTCTGGGTTGAATGAGAGCCTTGAGTTATAACTGAATCCTTCTAAATCAGATAAATGATTCAGGGAAGTATCTGGATGATAATCCTTTAAGACATCATTCCAATAATTTTTCTCAGAAGCGTGATTCTTCCCATATTCTAAAACAGTTTCTGCCCATTGGCGGTAGCTACTTCCTTGAGGTTCGCAAGGTATTTCTTGATAAAAACGTTGCAGGCTTTCTACTAATATTCTTAGACTCATGGCGTCTGCTATTAAGTTATGGATAACGCAATGAAGTCGAGCACTTCCATCAGCATATCCGTCAACATAACCAATATGAAATAGGGGCCCATTTTTAAGGTCAAAATTATCTTGCCATTGGTTGTATTTTTCATTGATTTTTTTTATTAATGCTTTATTCATCTCTTCGATCGGTCCGTCTTGTGTTTCAGCAAGATGCCAGACTTTGACTCGGGGGGCTTGGGCAAAACTATCATAAAATTGGGTAGTACTTCCGTCGTCATTGCTTGTATATCTTAAGTGAAGACTATTATAATAATCCACCAGTTTAATAACACTTGCTTGTAATTTTTGGATATCAAGTTTTGGGGTTTTTATCATCAAACATTGATTCCAGTGATTTTTGTTTGTAAATTTTCTGTCAAAAAACCATTTTTGAATAGGAAGTAAGGGTGCGGGTCCTGTCAGACGATCTGGTTCTGTCTTTATTTCTAAAATATTCTTTTGATGGACTAACTGAGAAAGGAACTCATGGTACAATTTCTCGATACTTCTGCAATGAAGGATATCCTTGCTGTGAATGTTCCAGCCCAATTTCTTCCTGATACGATTTGCGATTTGAATGCTTAAAATACTATCTCCACCCAGTCTCAGGAAATCCTCTTGGAGGGCTATTTGATCGACGGATAAACCCAGGACTTCAGCCCAGATAGAACAGATCTGCGTTTGTATTTCATTTTTCGGTATATAGTTCTGATCCTTGAAGTAGGGAGCTTCAGGGAGGGCATTTAGATCTATATTTTCAGTTGGATCAAGCGGTAGTGTTTTTAGGTGCACGCATAGAGGGGGCAGGATATCCTCAGGAAGATATTGTTGCAGGTAGGTGAGCAGATCTTTTTCCTTTTGATTTTCGTCTGATACATAGTAGGCAACGAGGTGTTTTTGAGTCAGTGCTCCTGAGTCATCGGGGTGTCTTTGGGCAACTACGATACCCTGTTTGATTCCCGGATAGGTTTCAAGAGCTGCTTGTATTGACTTTAAGTCTAGAACGTAGTCGCCTATTTGAGCTTGGAATCTCCCGTGGGGGAGGTATTCTAGGGTTCCGTTGGTCAACTGTCTTGCTATTTCCCCTGTTCGATACAGCCTTCCATTTTTTTTTGCTTTTTTTTCTTCCTCTGTTTGAAAGGCATTGGTGATGAATTTCTCGGATGTTAAGGCCTCTTCCTGGAAATACCCTCGTGCTAATCCCGCTCCTCCTAGGTACAGCAATCCGATGGCGCCCGCGGGTAGTGCTTTGAGGTGTTCATTGAGGATATAGTACTTGGTATTTTGTAGGGGTAAAGCAATGAGGCTTGTTTCGTTTTTTTGGTAACGTTGGACCATAGCTACACCGGATGTTTCTAATGTCCCATGAACCCGAATGACTTCTATGCCAAGATTGGTATAAAAATCAAAGACAGGGGGATTGTTTTCGGTGACCACTAATACCTTACAGCTCAGATCTAGCTTCAAAGATAGAATTTCTGAGGGAATGCATGCAAGATAAATATTCTTATGCTTGATGTAGTCCTTGAGTGTTAACGGATCTTTTTTGATGTATAGATCTGCTATATGTAAGGTGTGCCCATAGCAAATCGTCGTTAGAATTTCCCACACATGAATACCAAAAACCTTGGTTCCCACCCATAAAACATTCTGAAGGATGTTGCTTTCTTTGAGTTGGGTTATTTTTCCAAGGATGTCGATAGCATGCACAATATTGAGATGTTCGAGCATTACTCCTGGAAGTTGATGGTCTGTTTCTAAGCAATAGAGAATCGCAGCTAAACTAAATCTACTTGATTCAATCGTGGGATTGGTTTCAGAACTGTGAAGTAATTGAGTTTGAAGACTTGAGGAATCAAGGACTACCACCACACGAGGAGCGTCTGCTTTTTTGAGAAAATCTTTTGATTGTAAAAATAGATGATTTTTATGGTCGGTAAGGATGACTGGAGCTTGAGTGTCTTGAAGGATCCATCCGATGTGTTCTTCCGAGGAATCAGGAGCTAAAGAAACGCAAGCAAATCCTGCCTTCCACGTTGCAAGAATAGCAATCAGTGACCATACACTTTTTTCTAATAAGAGGCAAAGCGGTGTTTCAGGTGGCATACGGTAGACGTTGATGAGATAATTTGCCAGGCGATTGGCTTTTTCATTCACTTCCCGGTAGGTCCATGGAATTTTTTGATCAATTGCTGCAATGGCATCAGGGGTTTTTTGCACTTGTGCTTCAAACAGACCATGAATTGTTTGTTCGTTCAGAGTATTTTCTGTTGCATTTTCATTGTAGTGGATACGCTGACTTTGTTCAGCAGGAAGATAGCTTAAGTTTTTTTCAAGCTGTTTGGGGCTAAGGACGATTTGTTCTACTAAAAATTTGACAAGGTCTAGCAAGTCCTTCATGGGTTTCTCTTGAAAGAGCTCTCCAGGATAGTGCAGTTGAAAGAGTAAGTGATCGATCGATTCATCAACCGTGACGACGAATGGGCAATCAGGTTTTTTGATGAATCTGGGAAGGCTCATTTTTAAATTATGCCTGGAACTTTCCCTCATCATGTAAGGCTCATGATAAATGAAGATGCTGTCAAACAAACGTTCTCCTTGTTTTTGGAGTGCTTCTAAGTTGAGCGTGTTTCTTGTATGCATTTCCTGGATTTGATCTTGGATCATTCGAATGGAGTCTATGATACGAGTTGAATTTTTGGGATTGACGAATAGGGGTAGAATGCCTGTGTAAGCTCCTACAGATGTTTTGATTCCCGGGATATCAAGTGCGCGGTATGAGACAGCAACCCCTATCACGCTTTGTTGGGTATGGCTATACAGGCTGAGTGCTTGATGCCACGCGTATTGTAAGATGGCACTTAAGGGAAGGTCAGTTTCATCACTGAGGAGCTGGATCTCTTGATAAAGCTTTCCCTGAATTTTGAATGCTTTTTTGCATGGATCGCTGATGTTTCCGTATGTATGAAGCTTAGTTTGCTGATGATTAAATTTTAATAATGGACTGAAATCAGGTCTTTCTCCCATCTGGGATAGGTAGCCATTCCAATACGCTTGATGGGTATTTCGATGGTCTAGAAGGTATTTTTGCAGGTTCTCATAAGTGTAATCCGGTATTGCTTCACCTAATTTTGTGTTCAGGTTCAAGTAGATGGCATGAATTTCTTCTAGAAGCAGAGAGACGCTTGATCTGTCAAGGATGCTTTGATGGTAACTGAACAAGCATGTGAAAAGATCTTTTTTTTGTTCAATAAGGTATACTCGAAACAAGCTTCCTTCATCGCGTTTGTAGCATTCGTTACGATCTTCTTGTTGCAGTTTTTCGAGAGCTAAGTTTTGATCCGATAGATCGTAAGTATCGCTGAGATTGATTTCTTTCCAATGTAAAGTACCTTCTTGATCGATGATTTGCGTCCATGGATCATTCCAGGACAGCCTCAGTCGTAAACTGGGAAATTTTTTTTGTGCATGGCTCCAGGCCTGCCTGAGTCTGGGAGCCTCTATTGGCCAGTGGTATTGCCAGATGACCTGAATGGTTTCATCTTTTTTAACTTCATGAATCGCATCGTAGATGAGGCCTCGCTGAAGATCATTGACAAGATAGATTCCTTGGATTTCTTTTTTTTCTTGAATTTGGTCTAAGTACGAAGCGGGAATCATAAAATGAGTATCTGTTGGGGTGAGGTAAGTTCTGCTGAGATTCAAAGTATGATGGAGAATCTTTTTAAGGTTTTGTTCGAATACTTCGGCAAGTTCAGTGATCGAGGCTTGATGAAGTTTGCCACTTACATCGAATGTTAATTTTCCATGGATGAGAGATCCATGGATGCTAACGGTATAAGGGTCTTCAGAAGTAGCAATTTTCTTGCCGCTTGGTTCATCGGTAATTTTCCAAAAGTCTTCAGAAGTTTTTTGTTCCCATATATCTACGTAGCTCAAGCGCACTTGTGGCATGAGTTCCGTATGGTACCCGAAGAGTGGTCCGTAACCGATTGCGTGATTCGGAATCTGCCTTAAGGTTTTTTTGATGCTATCAATATTTTTTGCTAGATCTGATTGATTTTCTAAACGCACGGGATACCATATGGTAAACCATCCTATTTGCGTAGTCAGATCGAGACTGTCCTCGATCTCTCTTGCGTCGTTTTCAATTACGATATGATTTACACAGTTTCCAGTTAGATGATGAAGGCATTGGCTTAAAGCCGTAAGTAAGATTTCGTCAAACTTCGTATGGTACGCCTGATGGCACTTATGGAAAAGATGGTCTGTTTCTTCTTGGTTCAGTGACACTTTTGCAAAGAAAGTGCGTTTTTTGGGATCTTTTAAGCCATGAAATGAAGTTTTAGGATCATAATCTTTCAGGACTTTTTCCCAGTAAAGTTTTTCAGATGGATGGTTTTTTTTATACTGATCAAGCAGTTGTGTCCATGCGTTGTAGTTATTTTTTTTAGGTATTAAAGTATTCCCCTGGTAAAGCGTTTTTAAATCCTCGATTAATATTTTTAAGCTTCTTGCATCAGCTGCTAATTGATGAACGGCAATATGAAGTCTTGCGCTTTCATCCGGATAACCCTCGATATATCCAACGCTTAAAATGGGTCCCGTTTCAAGATCAAATACATCTTGCCATTGGATAAATTTTTCGTTGATCTTTTTGGCTAAGGGTTCATTGATTTCTTGGATGGGTTCTTTTTGTATCTCACGAAGATCCCATGTTTGGATTTTATTAGATTCAATAGAAAGAGTATGATATGGGGTAAAGTTTCCATCGATATTTCTTTGGTACCTCAAACGCAGACTATCATGGTAATTGACCAGTTGAACGAGGCTTGCTTGTAATGATTCTAAATGCAGTTTGGATGTTTTAATCACCAAGGATTGATTCGAACGATTAGCGCTTTCAAAGCTCCTTTCAAAAAACCAGTTTTGAATAGGCATTAAAGGTGTTTTTAGCGGATTTTGCTTGGCCTCCAAGCTCTTATTTTCATGAGTAACTTCTAAAAGTACGTGATGGTAGCATCGTTCAATGTTTCTTTCCTGAAAGATGGCTTTGAAGCTGATTTTTACGCCGAGTTTTTTTCGCATCAAGATCACAAGTTTCCTACTTTGACTGGTATTTCCTCCCAGTTTGAAGAAATCATCTCGTATGCCTACTTGACTCATCGGTAAATTGAGAATCTCAGCCCAGATTTCACAGAGTTGTTTTTGTATCCTGTTTCTTGGAGCTACATAGCTCTTTCTGAAAAGAGATTCCCCCTCTAACTTTTCATCTACGTTCTTGGGTAAGTATTCACTAAGAGTGAGGTATTCGCTCTTTTCGTCGGACAACTCTTTTGCAGGGATCTGGTTCCAGTCTTTGATGATTGCTTGGCATTCTGAATCAGATACATACAATTGTTGGATCTTGGTTTCTTTTAGTTTGAAATTTTTTGAAATTTCAGAAAATTGACCGAGAATTTCTAAATAACTATGAATGAATTTATGAATGGTTTCTTTAGCATAAAGATTCAAATCATAATAAAAAATGCCCTTCACGATATTCTGGCTATCATCTAAAAAGGTGCTCAAATCACAGGAAATGATCTTAGCAATGGCTAGATTTCCTTGATAAGGTTTCAGGATACTTCCTGCTTGAGGTTCCAAGTGTTGCATACCAAACAGGATAAGAGAACGATGATCTTCATTCAGCTTGAGCGTTTCTTCGAGCTTCTCCCAGGGAAGTTCCTGACGCTTAACTTCAATGATTTCGCGATGCATCGATTGAATAAATTCATTTAATTCTGTTTCAGGATGGATTTTTTTTGCGATGACTGCAGTGTAAGTCAAGGGGCCGATGACATGGGTGCATGAGGCATGTACCATTGGCATTCCCAGCATGAGGTCCTTTTGACCCGTATAGCACCTTAAAAACAAATAATAGCCACTTAGAAGCACACTTACAAGGCTTACTTGTAGTTCTTGAGCAAGTGATCGTAATGCTAATGAGAGAGATTCTTCAATTTCAAACGGCACATTGCCCGCATACTGAAGGCAGTTGTGCCGAGGGTAGTCGGTGATTAAATGCACCATCTCGGTTGTTTCGAGTTTCTTTTTCCAATCCTTAAGAGATTTCTCTAGAGTTTCTTCTAAGTCATTTCTTTGCCACACCGAAAAATCTTTGTACTGGAAGATCTCAGGTATATCCAAAATCGCTTCTTCGCCTGCAAACTTTTTCAAATAATAGTGGTAGTGAGTTTCTAAATCCTGAACCCATAAGGAGATGGATCGGGTGTCAAAGGCTATAGGATGCACTAAGATATGCAATAAGGTTTTACTTTTGAAGTCAGCACTCAGATCTCCTGAAATTTCATAAAAAAAAACTCGAATTGGGTATTCTTGGGTCAAATCGTAAGGGCGTTTGCAGGATTCTTCAATCAGTAAGCTCAGTTCGTCGCTTCGACTTAAGTTGCAGGTTTTGATTTTTAAGAAGTACTCATCGGCATCTAAGACTTTCTGACTGACTCCTTCTTCATCTTCAATGAGGGTGGTTCTGAGAATTTGATGTCGATTCACGACGCTTTGAATACTTTTTTTTAAGATGTCTCGATTGGTTTCTTGAGGAATCTCAAAAATCATCGATTCAGGGATGCTGGCTGTTTCTTCATAGGTTTCTCTAAACCAAAGTCTTTCTTGTGCAAACGATAGTGCCTCTTGGCTTGAGTCCGTTCGATATATAAAATATCCACCTGGTCTGGGTATTTTATCCTTATTAAATTTATTTAGTTTTAAGAGGCGAACTATCTCTTTCTCGTACATCTTCAGAAGAGCTAAAAATTGAGTTTTTTTTTCAGTTTCTTGGTGCTGAATGTATTTTAATTGATCATCTTCCAGATAGACAAAAAAGTTATGTCTATTGAGCTCATAAATAAAATCAATTGTATTCATAAGAGACGCTCCTTCTTGTGAAACTTTTTAAAAGTGTTTTACGGCTGAAGGCATGAGAGGTCGAGCAATGACTCCTGGCTTCGTGAGATCCTCTTTTTTGGATGGCGAGAACAAGGTTTTTGGAGTCAACCAGGAGAGCGTTGAGTTCAGCGATCTTTTTATTGGATGAGAAGGGTTGTTCCTGAGATAGTGTCGGCCTCTTGATGCTGGAATCTTTTTTTATGAGCAAATCATGATCTGCTTGATTTCTCTCAGAGTGGATGGATCGATTTGACTCGATGCAGCAATAAAAAAATGGACAGAAATTTCTTAATGGTTGTAAGTAGGGAAGAAGCTTGGATGTACTTGGGTGATGGAGCGTTACCGTGCAGGGAAGAATGAACGGCAGTTCTTTTTTTTGATCATTGGAATCCAAAAATTCTGTTGTGCCAGCAACATTGCACAGAGTCTTCGTGTGAATTTGGCATGTTCCCTCTTGGGAAGTCATTGCTAGGAGAATAAGGCCAACTTGATACATCCTGATAGATCTCTCCGTTGATCATTGCACTGATGTCAGGGGTTAGTAATTGCATTCAAAAAACTAAACCCTTTCCCCATTTGAATCGTTCTAGTATAGCTAGCTCAGAATATCAAGGAAATCTTTTCAGTCTAAAGTTTTTTTTTGATACAAAGTAGTACTTCCTATCATTAAGCGCTCATTTCAAGCGGTTTTTTTTTAAGAAGAAAAACTATAAAATAAATTTTACTGAATTAATTTAAATTTACGCTATGCATTAGATATGAGTTTTATATTTTTCCTTGAAATGAGAGGAAATACGCTTTAGACTGAATGTTTCATTTTTTTGAAATAATTATCATTAGAATAATTAAGAGATCTCAAGATTTTTAACCACTGAATTTTGTTGCCTTTTAGAGTACAGTTGCTCATCTTGTCAGGGGTTACTCATATGACTTAAACGCAGGATCAGAGCTATTCGAGATGAATTCGCACAGCAGCCGAGTTTGTGTGATAATTTCCATGAACAGGGAGTTTGTCATTATGAAAGGCCTAGCAAAAACAACATTAATGGTTTATTTATTCAAGAAGTTTCTCGAACTGGCCAGAACACTAGACATAAATTTATTGAGGTCCTTTTTATCGCGGTAT
>DAISZI010000011.1:0-16188 GCA_036824885.1 Oligoflexia bacterium | reverse complement strand
CGACTTCGTCGCTCAGGGGTAGCTACGTCCTGAATTCGTAATTACTTACTAGGCATATTTTTGAAAAACTTGAAACTCGATTGATATCATTGAAACTTTAAATGGACTCTGGAAAGAAATGACGAGCAGGGGATGAGGTGACCCATCTGGCGTTTGCATTTTCTACTCGTTATGGTTCTCATACTGAAGAAGAAATTGAACACCTAATAAAAGATACCCCGCTGTGGCAGATGAGAGACTGGTGCGAAGGGAACATTCCTGTTACGCAGCGCAAAGTAAAAAAGATGAAATTTAAACCAAGTACCCTTCTCAGAGATTAACCAAATATTCGTACAGAGCAGTAATGGATTAGGTTAGAATTTAAGGTGTTCTTTCAAAACTTTTGACAGCCTAGGTGCATCCCTGATGAACAAAATGGTGCTATTTGCGTGGACATTTTCTCTTAAAACAGGGGGCGTGTTTTTGGATCCAATCAGCAGTCATTGATCAGGTGAGCTATCTCTAGCTTGTGAAGAGACACTTCAGCAGGAATCAGAAAACTTAAGAAACGGGGAGAGTCCAAAGATTTCGAACCTAGGGTGAGCTGTATTTTTAAAAAAGAGCACATCCGTAATTTTTATTCGTTGTCGTTGAGAAAATGCACAGACTTGAAAAAAGACCTATCGTGCTTGTGGAGGTGAGCGTAGCTGTGAACGGGTAGTTCTGACTCCCAGAGTTTCCTTTGAGACTGAAAATGATAGGAGTCATGGAAGAAGTGGGAAAAACCCGGACCTGAAGTCCTGTTTCCCAAGTCATGCTCAGGCCTTGCAGGCGTGCTAAGTAAGAAGAAGGGCCAAGCTGGTAAACGAACCCCGATCCCGAAAGCGGACTATAGCCATTTTGAGATACAATCTGTGCTTGTGCCAGTAATGTCGCATCAGTGGGCGCAGGATCATTGTAAGTGCCTGATCCAGCCTGATCACAAGCCAGCAAACACAGCGCAAAAAGCTGCCACACAAACAATCTCCCTATGATATGGCTGGGGTGCTAGGATTCGAACCTAGGAATGACGGAATCAAAATCCGTTAGCTTACCACTTGCCGACACCCCAACTCGCGTTCAGGCTAGCATACAATACCGGCCCAATCAACGTGCCGTATCATATTTTAGCTTTCTTCGTGATCCATTGCCTCTTGAGCTCGAATTTTAGGAAGGGTTTCCACTCCTTCTTTTTTGAGCTCAATTAAGTAAGCATCAAGAATCTTGCGCTCCATCAGAGCCCGAGTGGCTTGATTCAAAGGATGCGCAATATCCCTAAAGCTACCATCTTTACGGCGCTTACTTGGCATTGCTACAAAAAGACCCGCTGCACCACTGATAATCTTCAGATCCCGTATGACAAAACACTGATCCAAGATAATCGTGATGTAAGCCTTCAATTTGTCTTCATCTACGGGAAACACTTTAATTTCGGTTATATCCATTGCTCTTCCTTCCAAATCTCATAAGTCTACTTCTTCCATTCTAGAAGAGAGTTTGAGAGATATCAACTAAGTGAACAAAGTTTAAGGAGAAAAAAATAAATTCATTGCCATCGAAAAAATAAAAATATATTTTTTCAATTTACCTCTGAATGAAACTCCAACCTCCCTGCCACTATGTTGACGCTTATGCTCGTTCCTGAAGGATAATCACCTGTCAAGAGGTGCATTGCAAGTGGATCTTGAATTTCTTTTTGAAAAACACGTTTCATAGGGCGTGCACCATAATCTCGATGGTAACCTTTCTCTGTGAGCCAGCTTGAAGCCTCAGGACTGAGGCTCATGTTAAGGCCTCTTGCCTGTAAAATCACGTTGAGTTTCTCAAGATGCTGTTGAAGAATTTGCGCAATTTGTTCTTTTTCTAAGTGGGCAAACAAAATGGTTTCATCAATTCTGTTCAAGAACTCAGGCCGCAGGGTATCGCGAAGCAACTGAAAGACTTTCTCCTCTTGAAGGCGTGGGTCTGTTTCTGTGAGCATGATGTCACTTCCGATATTTGACGTCATGATGATCATGGTGTTCGTGAAATGAACAGTTCTTCCTTGTCCATCCGTTGCTCGGCCATCGTCTAAAATTTGGAGAAACAAATGGAGCACATCGGGATGCGCCTTCTCAATCTCATCCAACAAGATCACTGCATAAGGACGACGACGGATGGCTTCTGTCAGCGTGCCACCTTCCTCATAGCCTACGTAACCTGGAGGAGCTCCGATGAGTCGTGCGACTGCGTGCTTCTCCATGTATTCACTCATGTCCATGCGCACGATTGCCTGTTCATCATCAAATAAAAAAGAAGCAAGTGCCTTGGCGGTTTGGGTTTTTCCTACACCCGTCGGACCCAAAAAAAGAAAAGTGCCCATTGGTCGATTTTTTTCTTGCAATCCTGCTCGCGAGCGTCTGACTGCATGAGAAATCGCTGTTAAGGCTTTTGATTGCCCAATGACTTGCTGGGCAAGCCTTTCTTCCATATGGATGAGCTTCGTTTGCTCACTTTCGAGCATTTTGGCAACGGGAATACCCGTCCATTTTGCGACAATCTCTGTGATGTCATTTTCGGTGACTTCTTGGCGCAGCAAAGTCAGGGAATTTTGGTTTTGTCTTTGAGAAAGTTCTTCCCATTCTTTTTGAAGCGAGATCAGCGTTCCGTAGCGAAGTTCGGCTGCTTTTTCTAAGTCCCCTCGACGTTCCGCGGTCTCAGAATCAAGTTTCACCTGCTCAATTTTTTCCTTGAGTCTTTTGATTTGACCAAAACTTCGTTTTTCTTGATCCCATCTACTTTTTAATTGCTGACTTTTTTCTTTGAGCTCCGCAAGTTCTCGTTCTAAGAGCCCTGCTCGTTGCAAGCTTGAATCATCCTTTTCTTTTTTTAAAGCTTGCTTTTCTACTTCTAATCGCAAAATTTTGCGCTCTGATTGATCGATGATTTCAGGTCGAGAATCAATTTCTACACGTAACTGAGAGGCTGCTTCATCCATCAGATCAATGGCTTTATCTGGCAAAAAACGATCAGTGATGTACCGATGAGAAAGGGTCGCAGCGGCAATCAATGCAGCATCTCGAATGCTCACCCCATGGTGAACCTCATAGCGATCTTTTAAGCCTCGAAGGATGCTGATGGTGTCTTCCACATTAGGCTCTTTTACAAAAACCGTTTGAAATCGGCGCTCCAATGCAGCGTCTTTTTCAATGTATTTATGGTATTCCTTGAGCGTTGTGGCTCCAATACAATGAAGTTCACCGCGTGCTAAAGCAGGTTTCAATAAATTGGAGGCATCCATGGATCCCTCAGCGGCGCCCGCTCCTACTAAGGTGTGAAGCTCATCAATGAAGAGTAAGATATTTCCTGAGGCAGCATAGACTTCTTTTAAAATGCTCTTGAGTCTTTCTTCAAACTCCCCTCGAAATTTTGCTCCAGCAATCAATGCTCCTAAATCAAGCACCAAAAGACGCTTGTTTTTTAATCCTTCAGGGACATCTCCGTGTGCAATGCGAAGCGCTAATCCCTCTGCAATGGCTGTTTTTCCTACTCCTGGCTCTCCAATGAGCACAGGGTTATTCTTGGTTCTACGAGAAATGATTTGAATCACTCGGCGAATTTCTTCATCCCTACCAATGACAGGATCCAGTCTTTGTTGTTCCGCTAAGGCTGTGAGATCTTTGCAGTACTTTTCCAAAGGACGCAAGGAAGACCCTTCGGGGTCTTGAATTTTTGCTCCTTGGCGTAATGTCGCGATAGCTTTTAAAAGTTTTTCTTTGCGAGCTCCACAAGCCTGAAGGGTTTGTGCTGAAGGCAAATCTAAGAGGCGTTCCGAAGTTAAAGCGACTAAAAAGTGCTCTGTGGAAATATACTCGTCTCCCAAAGCATGAGCCTCGTCCTGAGCAAAAACGAGGGTGCGATTTAAGGCATGCGAAGTAAAAAAAGAACCTCCCTGCCCGGTAATTCGAGGAAGTCTAGCCAAAGCTTCCTGAAGTTTTTCTTGAAGCTTGGGAAGATCAACATGAGCAAGCTTGAGCATCTCCTGACTGTCTCGATCCTTGCTCAAAATGGCCGCAAGGACATGCTCCACGCGCAGCTCTTGATGATCTCTTCGAATTGCCTCTGCTTGGGCTTCCTGCAAGTTCTCTTGCAGGCGGTAAGTCCATTTAGACTGGGATATATTCTCACTCATAGAATCCTCCTATGAGTGAGAAGATGGTCTCGAATGAGCGTCTGTCAATTCAAATGAAGCGTGACAATGGTGAACATTTCACGACCCTGACTATCCGTTCGACGGATTCTGAGTAAATACGACTTTTTCTGTTTCACGATACTGTAAAAAGCATCGACGTCTTTGATGATTTTTTGATCTACTTCTAAAATCACGTCTCCACGCAAGAGTCCGGCTTGATCAGCACTTCCGTTATAGTCTACGTGAGAGACAATCGCTCCTGAAACTTTCGAGGAAAGATTTAATTCTCGAGCATTCTCGGTAGTGATGTCATCCAGGATCATTCCAGTTTCGATCCGAGAAGGCTTGGAAGATTTTTTGCTTTTCTTCTTGCTCGTTGCCTGTGCACCAGGGCGCTCTGCGACTTTGATAGTGAGTGTTTTGGTAGAACCCTTTCTCCAAATTTTAATGGAAGCAGAAGTGCCTACATCGACACCTGTGACTGCCGCAATCAGGTCATTTCCGGTTTGGATGGGTTTATGGTCAAATTCTAGGATGACATCGTAAGGTTTTAAGCCTGCTTGGTCTGCGGGTTCTCCGGGATAGATGTGGCTTACGAGAGGACCACTCACATTCTTGGGAAGATTCATTTTTTTGGAGACTTCTGGGCTTAAAACATTGACCAAGACCCCAATGTACCCACGGGAGACCGTTCCTTTCGTTTTTAGCTGAGGAAGGACTTTTTTGACGATATTGACGGGAATGGCAAAGCCAATATTTTGAGCTCGCTGATCAATAGCGTTATTGATCGCAATGACCTCTCCTTTCAGATTCACGAGAGGACCTCCGGAATTTCCCGGATTAATCGGAGTATCTGTTTGAATGTAGCTTGCTAAAGGAAAATCGGGAGCATTTCGTCCTTTAGCAGAGATAATGCCATGGGTGACAGAGTGACCTTGGCCAAAAGGGTTCCCCACAGCCATGACCCATTCTCCGACTTCTAAGGCATCAGAATCTCCCAAATTCAAAGCGATGAGTTCGCGTTTGGTTTTTACCTGAATCAAAGCTAAATCGATTTCAGGATCGCGACCCACGACCTCTGCGTCAGAAGGTTGCTCGTCTTTTGCCTCTGTGAAGTTGATTTTAATCTCATCGGCATCTGCAATGACGTGATTATTGGTGAGAATTAAACCTGAAGCATCAATGACAAATCCGGTCCCTAAAGACATTGCCTTGGGAAGTTTCATGGAAGGTGATTCTTCGTCATCGCTGTCGGGACCCCGACCCCGGTACTGGCGAAAAAAATCGTTAAAAAACCTTCTCATCATATCATCGGATCCACCCTGCATAAAAGGACTTTTGACCGTAGAAAGAGTGGAGATGTTCACCACAGAAGGTACAATTTTTTTGGAGAGCGCAACGAAGACTTGATGCCAATCAGAAGAAAACGAAGCAGCACTTTGCGCTTCAGGAATGGGAGCGCGTGAAAAAAAGAAAAAAGCAGCGATCAATCCAATCCAAAGGGTCGTAGCGATAGTTTTTATATTCATATTGATTTTATTTCCCGTTCTTTTTCAATAAATTTCATGCGTGTTTCAAAAAGCAATTGCTGGATAAGCTGATCTTCTTCTTCCGTTCGATTTGCTTGCGTTTTTTCTTGCAAGAGCTCTAAAAGATCAATGCTTTGACGTGCCAGATCTAAATCAAGTTCAGATGCTTCGTGAGGGTTATCAAGCATTCCAAGTCTCATATAAACAGTTGAGGCAATGGATAGAAAAAAAGTTGTAAGATCTATTTTTTTTAAATCATTCTGGGCCATGCCAAGAGTAATCTACCTCTATGACTGGGAATTCTCAAGCACAGACTCTTTTCTTGGAGTGAACTCCATGCAAAGCAAGCAGGGGGTCAGCACCTAAAATCCCCCACGTTTGAATGCGACGTTCTATTTTTTGGAAGGCTACAGAAGAGGGGGGGTTTGAACGATCCTGAGCTAGGAAAAGAAGGCCCTGAATCCACGGAAAAAAAATAAAAAATAGCAGGGTCTCTCCTAAATTCAGCGTTTTTCCTTGAGTGCTACGAGTGTCTGGGTCTAAAAGTAGCCATCCTGCTACAGATGAAGGTAAAAGATTTAAAAAAAAGAAAGCAAGGGTTTGGTAGAAACTTGACCAACCTAAGTGTTTGAGTTGCAGGGAGCAACGATGGAGGAGTTCTTCTAATTCTTTTTGTGTCAGTATGGAGGTGAGTCCTTGACTGAGAAAAACACTTCCTGAGCTTCCTAAAGGCTTGATCAGCAGTGCCGTTGGAAAGATGTCAGGGTAGATCCAAAGATCTAAGGTAGTTTCAGAAGCAAAAAAAGGTTTTGCCTGCGTTTTTTTTTGGAGTTGCCATCGGCCGGTGCAAGCCTGAAAAAGAAGAAAAAAAGCGATACTTCCTCCAGCGAGGATTGCTCCTGGGCGCTGGGAGACGAAAAAGCCGAGACTACCCGCAAGAAGGGGTAAGCCTAGGGCAAGAATTGAGCGAAGCAGACCCATCAGAAGTTTTTAGCACGGCTTAAGTTCTAAGAGGGCTTTTTTTAGTCTTTCGATGCCTTCTTCTAATTTTTCTTCGTGAATGGCGTAACTCAATCGCAAAAATCCCGGAGTCCCAAAGGCCTCACCCGGAACTGCTGCTAAAAAATGTTTCTGGAGAAGGTTTTTGGCAAAATCAAAACTTGACGTTTTTCCTAAAAAACGACGTAGATCTAAAAAGAGATAAAAAGCTCCTTCAGGGGGGTAATAGGAGATGCTTTCTATACTTTTTACCTGTTCTATGGCTTTTTTTCGTCTGGTATTCAAAAGTGCTATTTTTTCTTTTACCAGAGGAAGCCCTGCTGCTGCTGCTACACATGCTGCGTCTTCGATGAATCCGGGAAGGCAGGTAGAAGAATGCGATTGCAAGGAAGTGACTAATTCAATGATGGAGGTAGGTCCGGCAGCGTATCCTACACGCCAACCGGTCATCGCAAATCCTTTAGAAAATCCGTTGACTAAAATTCCCCGTTTTTCTAAGCCTGGACAAAGAGTGAATAGGGAAAGATGAGGTTTTTCAAAAGAAAGGTATTCGTAAATTTCATCGCAGATAACCCACCAGGAGGTCGTTTCAAGCCAGGCTCCTAATTTCTCAAGTTGACCTTGACTGAGAACGTAACCGGAAGGATTATTCGGAGAATTCAGAATGAAAGCTACGGTCTTGGGTGAAGCGTACTGCTTGAGTGTGTCAATATCGATGGGATTTTCTGCAAATGATTCTGACATAGGAACGAGCACAGGGCGCCCTCCTGCCGCCAGGACTTGATCTGCGTAACTTACCCAGTAAGGTGAGGGAATGAGTACTTCATCTTTTTCGTTGAGCAAGGCAAGCATGAGATGAAAAAGAATTTCTTTGGCCCCCATACCTACTACGATGGATTCAGGGTCAAATTGAAGGAAGTTTTCTCGAGCAAGTTTTTCGGAGATGGCTTTTCTTAGGGGTAGGCCTCCTCCAGCGGTTTCGTATTTAGTCCTTCCTCGTCTCAAAGAATCTTGTGCTGCTTGGACGATGATCTCAGGAGTGGCAAAGTCAGGTTCGCCTACAGCAAGACTGATGATGGGTTTTCCTTCTTTTCTCATGTGGGCCGCTTGAGTGCTGAGAGTCAGGGTGGGGGAGGGCTTGATTTTTAGAACGTTTTTTGAAAAAGGATACACTCCCCGCCTATACCATGATTTTATTCAGGAAGCTTTTCTTTTAGTTCAAGCCAAGAACCAATGAGGCTTGTTGCTTTGAGTGCTGCTGTTTCAGCTCGAAGTGTTGAAGCGCCTAAGTGCACGGGGGTGCCTAATTCTTTTAAAAAATCATACTCCTGGGGATCCCAGCCTCCTTCAGGACCCACGAGGATATGTATGGCATTTTCGGTTTTGGGTTGTTTGAACAGGACTTCAAGTAGGGAGGGTTGCTTCGGGTAGGCATTTTCATCACACCAAAAGCGAAGCGTGGGGGTACATTTTTTTAGAGAGCAAACAGGTGTTACGTGCATTTTTGAAGATCTTCCACATTGTTTGAGGGCCTGATCGGCTCTTTTTTGCAAGCGTTCTTGGAATGCCTCGGGATTATTGGGTCGTACAATGGTTCTGGCGGTTATCAGAGGAATCAGTTGGGTGATGCCAAGTTCTACCGCTTTTTGTAGAACCCAGCTCATTGCTTGCGCTTTCAGGATGGCAATTTCTAAGACGATAGGCGGCAGGCAAGGTTGAGGGGAGACTTTTTGATAGCGAACTTGGACTTCCTGGTTTTCAACGATGAGTCTGCCTAAAGCGCGATGGCCTTGTCCATCCAGAATTTCCACAAGATCACCTTGCTTGAGCCTTAAAACCCGTAGGGCGTGATGGGCCTCTGATGCAGGTAAAATTTGAAAGCCTGAAGATTCTTTCAGTTCTGAGCAAAGTAGTCGCTTTTTCATCATATATCTTTTAACATAGGGGACAACGAAAGAAAGGCTAACTATGAGTGCTTTAAAAATCATTCCATTGGGTGGTTTAGGTGAGATTGGAATGAATTGTATGTTGCTTGAGTACGAAGACGAAATCCTTGTGGTTGATTGCGGGCTTTTGTTTTCTGATTTGGATCAGTTTGGGGTCGAGTTCATGATTCCAGATTTTACGTATTTAAAAGCGAGAAAAGAGAAACTCAGCGCTTTTTTAGTCACGCATGGGCACGAAGATCATATTGGAGCCTTGGTTTTTGCTTGGAAAGCAGGCATCCATGCTCCTATTTATGCTTCTCATTTTACTTCTCTTCTGATTCGTGAGCGATTGAAAGAATATGGTTTAGAGGATCGTGTCGAAGTCCGGATTTTTCGTATGGGAGATCGTCTTTCTTTTCGGCATTTTCAGGTTCAAACAGTGTCTGTGAATCATAGTATTGTCGATTCTGCAGCTTTTTTTATTGAAACTCCTGTTGGAAGAATTGTGCATACGGGAGATTTTAAAATTGATCCTACTCCTTTTTATGGGAGTAAAATCGATATGGATGTTTTTGCGCAAGCGGGAGATGAGGGAACTTTACTTTTACTCTCTGATTCTACCAACGTTGAAAAACATACCCATGGTCTGAGTGAGAGTGTGCTTTATCAAAGATTTGAGGAGCTTTTCAGTGAGTCTCAGGGACTGACTGTGGTTTCTATGTTTGCCTCGAATGTAGGCAGGTTGGGGCAGATTTTTGAATTAGCTTCCAAATTAGATAAGAAAATAGCCCTTGCAGGACGAAGCATGGAGCAGAATATGCGTTTAGGGATGGAAGCGGGTTATCTAAAAGGAGCCCAGGTCATCAGTCTTGCGGATGTCCAGCATTACCCTAGGAAGCAGGTGATTGTGGTTTCTACCGGAAGTCAGGGCGAATCCCGATCTGCTTTAATTCGGATGGCTTCTGGCAGTCATCCTCACGTTCGTATTGAGTCTGGAGACTTAGTGCTGATGAGCTCTAAACTGATTCCTGGTAATGAGAAACCGATTTCTCGGATGATCAATCAGCTTTTTCGGCAAGGGGCTTCTGTGCTTTATGATTCTGTGGATGAAATTCATGCTTCAGGGCATGCGACTCGCGCTGAACTGAAAGAAATGCTTGAAGTGGTCAAGCCTCGGTACTTCATTCCCATCCATGGGGAGTACCGGCATTTAGTTCATCATGCTGCTTTAGCTAGGGAAATTGGTATTCCTTCCGATCGGGTGATCCTTGCTGTGAATGGAGATATTCTTGAGTTAACTCAGGAAAGTTGTCGTATCGTGGATCATCTAGAAGAAGCTCGAGTTTTGATAGAAGGCCGTGATGGGAAGGATGTATCGAAGCTTTTGCTCAGAGATCGTCATCAAATGGGAGAAAAAGGGATGGTCTTTTCTCTCCTTGTCCGCAATTGTCAAACGGGAAAAGTGATTTTAGGGCCTGAGATTTTTTGTAGGGGCTTGATCCATGAAAAGAAGCAACCTGAACTTTTAAAAAAAGCACGCCGAGTGGTCCAAGACACGCTTTCTCGGTATGGGTCTCCCAGTCAAGAGGTAGATCTTCAGGAAAATATTCGCGTTGCCCTTCGTCGGTTTTTCCATCGCGCCATTGGCAGAAAGCCAGTTGTGTTATCCACAGTTCTTGACCTTTAAACACGGAAAAATGCGCACGACTTTTTGATAACGCTTCTCGGCATTAACTGGCACTTGTGAGACTTATGCATGAAGCGCCATAAATTTTTCCAGTTGTTTTTACTATAAATTTAAAAAATTTCAAGTTTTTCAAGAATGCTCATGGTGAGCTATCCATCAGTAGAATAAAAAAACATTGACGTGATCATAAAAACACCTTAAAAGAATTCATCGAAAATCAGTCTGAATCAGTTTGTTTTCACGATAAGTTTTATAACGCTATGAATCATGCTGTTTTTGAGTGCTGAGAATGAACAGTAGAGAAGTGCATCTGAAGGAGTTTTTAATGCAAAAAAAATCAGATCAATTGATTATTCCATTTTCAAATTCAGGTATCAGAAAAACTATGAGATTTTTTTGGCTCACGAGTGTCTTTGGTTATGGTTTCATCGCGACTTTCGTGAGGGTGAGTTGCTTTGCAAATGACGCATTCACTATCGCTAACGAAAAAATCACCCGTGGATCATTTTCGGCGATTTTTTATCATTATCCCGATGTAAAAAAACTAGAACTTCTCAAATTAAAAATTCATCCTAGTGCATGGATGGAGCTTCCTCAGACATTGCAGGAGCTCGTGATCCATGAGGTGAGGGATCATCAGAATGGCGTCATACCTATCTCTGATTTTTTAGCTGCTTTTTCGCGTTTGAAGTCTTTAAAAAAACTCACATTGCAGCGCAATGCTATCGATAGTCATGGAGCGCAAAAACTTGCTCAGATCAAGGGTCTTACGCATTTAGATCTGAGTTGGAATCAGATCGGGGATCTTGCTCTACCTCAGATTGCTCAGATGCAAGACTTGACAAGCTTAGTTTTGAGTTGGAATCAGATCGGGCCTCAGGGGGTATCGAAAATTGCTCAGATGCAAGCATTAGCAAGGTTAGAGCTTCGAGGCAATCCCATCAAAGATTCTGGAGCCATCGGTATTTCTGGGATGAAAAAACTCACGCGTTTAGATCTGAGTTTTGGTCAAATCAGTGATTCTGGAGCAGTCGCTCTTGCTCAGATGGGGGGTCTGAGAGAGTTAGATCTGCGTGGCACTCGCACCGGGGATACCGGAGCCGATGCGATTGCTCATATGGGGGCATTGGTCAGTTTAGATCTTTCTGAAAATCACATTGGGGATGCAGGAGCTTTAAAAATTTCTGAAATGTCAGAACTTACTCAATTGAATCTTCGAAGCAATGGTCTCGGTAGTCTTGGAGGAACGAAGGTTTCTCAAATGCCAGGCCTTAGCACCTTGGTTCTTGATAAGAATAAAATTGATGCTATTGAAGTTAGAAGCACTGCTCAGGTGCGAGCGCTCCAGGGATTAGAGCTCGATGGTCATTTTATTAAATCACTTTCACTGATTGATAGTACTATCAGTGAGGCGAAGTTTTTAAAGATTTTAAAAAAACCTTGGTGTCAAAAAATTCAAACATTAGATCTTTCGGGTTCAAGATTTCCTACGAGGATGTTACAAAATCTTCCTCAAACTCTGGAAGTAATATCCCTCAATGATGTGAGGGACTCTGAGGGTAATCCTATTCTGATGGATCGTCTTGTGCTTGCCCTAGCGCATCTTAAGCATTTAAAAAAGTTAAGTCTTCAAAAAAACTACCTGGATGATTTGGAAGTCGCGACGCTTGTTCGGATGAAGGGACTGAAGAGCTTGGATCTTCAAGGCAATCAAATCGGTGTTTCTGGGGCGGCGATCATGGCTGAGATGCAAGGACTGAGCTTTTTGAACTTTGCTGAGAATCAGATCGCAGATGCGGGAGTTGCAGGGATTGCTTCTATGAAGGCATTGAAGCATTTGAATGTTCGAGGAAATAAAATCAGCGATGAGGCATCCAAATACTTAGTGGAGATGCAGGGTCTTAGGCATTTAGATCTTTCTGAGAATCAAGTGGGGGATGAAGCAGCATTAACGATTGCTCAGATGAAGGGGCTTGTCAATTTGAATCTGGGAGGCAATAAAATCAGCGATGAGGGGTCCAAGCACTTGGCTCAGATGTCAGGGCTCACGCATTTAGATCTTTCTGAGAATGAATTAGGGGATGAAGCAGTATTAGTGATTGCTCAGATGAAGGGGCTTTCTGATTTGAATCTGCGAGGCAATAAGATCAGTGATGAGGGATCTAAGCACCTGGCCGAGATGCAGGGGCTGAGGCGTTTGGATCTATCTCGGAATGGGTTAGGCGATGCAGCAGGATTCGCTCTGGCTTCGATGAAGGGGCTTTCTGATTTGAATTTGGGAGGCAATAAAATCAGCGATCTGGGATTAGAAAAAATCGCTCAGATGCAGGGTCTTGAAGTTTTGAGGATGGATGATAATCAAATCAGGGTTCTTGGAGTAGGAACTATGGCTGAAATGCAGGCACTCAAGAAAATAGGTCTTCAAGGAAATCCTATTCAAACACTTTCTCTTTGCCATGTATTGCTTCGTGATTCGGATTTTTTGTATTTTTTAACAAGCCAAAGTCTAAAAAAATTAGATCTTTCAGGTTCGAGATTGAGTAGGGAGGTGTTGAAAAGTCTTCCTGAAACCCTAGAGGAGCTATCTCTGAATGAAGTGAGGGATCTTGAGGGTCAGCCTATTGCTGCCTTTGATCTGGTGGCTATTCTTTCAAATCTTAAAAATTTAAAAAAGCTGCATCTTCGAGGCAATCAAATCGATGATGCGGGTGTCTTAAGTATTTCTAGGATTGAGGGACTTACCCAATTAGATCTCAGGGATAATGCCATTGGGGATGTTGGGGTAGCAATGCTTCATCAGATGAAGGGGCTTTCCACATTAGATCTTGAGGGAAATCCTATTCAAACGCTTTTTCTTAGGTCAATGAATATAGATGAATTTAATTTTTTAAAGTTTTTAGAAAAAGAGCATTATACCAAAGTGAACTTTGTAGATGCTCAATTGAATACAAGTATTTTGAAGCACCTTCCTGAAGATTTAGAAGAGCTTTCGTTCCATCGAGTGAAGGATCCTTCGGGTCAGATAATACCCGTTGATGAGCTTATTCTTGGTATTTCTCATCTTAAAAACTTAAAAAAATTGAGTTTTGAGGGTCATGAAATAGATGCTTCCCGAGTGCTTGCGATGGTGAAAATGCAGCAAGCAATCACGCATTTAAATCTTAAGAACAATCAACTAGGAGATGCTGGGGTCATTCATCTGCAAGAAATGCAGGAGCTTGTTTCTTTGGATCTTGAAGCTAATGCAATCAGTGATGAGGGGACCTTTGATCTTGCTCGCATGCCTCATCTTACTTCTTTAAATCTTAAGAACAATCAAATTGCGAATACAGGTGTTGCAAGACTTCTGAATCTGCCTGAGATCATCGATTTGAATCTAGAAAACAATCAAATAGATTCTTTCGGAATAGATCGAGAGGATCAAATGCTCATTGCTTCCAGAGTTCATCTGGATGGAAATCCTATTCAAAAACTTTTTCTTAACCATTTAGTGATGAGTGATGCGTATTTTTCGGAGGTTCTTCAAAAAAGTTGTTATGAAAGTATCAGATCTTTAGATCTTTCTCATTCGCAATTTAATTATTCTCTTTTTGGGGTACTTCCTCAAACCCTTGAGGAGCTTACGCTCAATGAAGTGAAGGGATTCTCCGAGGATTCTGGATTGATTTATTGTCTGGCAGGTTTGAATGTTGCTAAAAATATTAAAAAAATGAGTCTTCAGAAGAATAATATTGGAGATGAGATAAGACTCATTTCTTTTATGGATCAGCTTACTCACCTGAATCTTTCAGGTAATAATATTACAGATAATGGAGCCCGAGGCCTTGCTCAGATGCAAGGACTTACTGATTTGGACCTGGGCGAGAATCGTATTGGTATACAAGGAACTTTAGCTTTGAATCGGATGCTCAATATGAAGAACTTGAGCCTTCAAGGCAATCGAGTTGGTCAGACTACAGCAGCAATTGATCGGAGAACTGGCGTGCAGTGGGATGATTTTGATGGTTCTGATGGTTTTGATTCTCGTCAGAGACTGCCGAATCGTTTTGGGAATGAACTTAGGGGGTTTTCGAGTCGGTTAAGTCAGTTCACGTTTATGTTAACCTCAAGCTTTTTGGGAGGGTTATCAGATTTCGATTGTGCTGGTGATTCAGGAGATTTTGAATTACCAGGAATTTCAAATTTGATGGAGCATTTGGATGCGCTTCAGCGGGAAAATCTCAGTCAGATGCAGGAATTGTTAAAAGCAGATCTGAGCGAAGATCCTATTGATACAATTTATCTTTCTGATATAATCGTTAGTTATGGTGATTTTTCAAAGCTTTTAAAAAAGAGTGCTTATCGAGACGTTAAGAAAATCTCTATTGTGAACTCAAGAATGACGATTACTACTTTGAAAAATCTTCCTCAAAGTGTGGAAGAAATTGAGTTTGATGACATGAAAGATTTTAGGGATGATCCAATCGATATTTTTGACCTTGTGGAGTCTATTTCCCATCTTCGAAACTTAAGAAAGTTGAGTCTGAAGGGAGATCAAATTGATGATGCTGGAGCAGAAAGTATTTCTAAAATGCAGCAAATTACAGAATTAAGGCTGAGCAATAATCAAATTGGTAATCTTGGAGCTACTAAGATTTCTCAGATGCGCAACCTCACTGTGTTAGATTTGGAGAATAATCATGTGGGTAAATTTGGGTGTGCTAATATTTCTGAACTTCCTTTATTAAAAGTTTTAAATCTGAATTCCAATGAAATTGCTGATTTTGGAGCTGGTAGAATCGGCAGGAGGATGGAACTTACAAGTTTGAGTCTTGCGCATAATCAAATTACGGATGAAGGAGCAGAAGCTCTTTCTGGTATGAAGCAGTTAGAAAGCTTAGATTTGCGAGGCAATCAAATCAGTAATGCGGGAGCGCAGAAACTTGCTCAGCTTGTGGATCTTAAAAGTTTAGATCTGAGGGATAATCTTTTGGGTCCTGATGGAGAAACGATCCTTGCTCACATTCAGAAAGTGATGCTCGGAGATTTTTGAAAACTGATTCACTAGTATCTATTTTTTTCTTCACTCTGCAGAGCTACGGTGGTATCCTTGGGGGGCATATGCGTATTCTTCGAAAAAATGATCGCTGTTCTTGCAGTAGCGGCAGGAAATTTAAGAGGTGCTGCGGAGTTTCGTCAGCTGAAAAACCAAGTGCCAGCTCTTACGAAGATCTGGTTTTTACCGAAGGATCCGAGGGTATTCTAAACATGCCCGCGGTTATTTTGAAGTTAGCTGAGCCTTTTTTGGAGGGTGCTGATTCTTTACAGAGTCAGGAATCATTGTTCGTTTTAGTGGTACTTGCTTGGAATTTCTCTCTCCTAATTGATATGGGAGTAGACTTTAATTTGGAGTCTTTTTTCAATAAGCATTTCCCTGAGGAAATCGATTCATCTCCTATTCAGGAATTCGTTCAGACTATCATTCGTCGCAAGAAGAAGTTTTTTCCTCAGAGTAGGCGTTTAATCATAGGTTTGGAATTGATGGTTACGGACTCTGGTGATAACTTGAGAGTCGCGTCTTCGCTGATTCCAGATGATGTGGATGTTCGGGAATTCGAGCGTGATTTGATGGAGTTTCTCAGCTAGCTCTTAAGACCGCAGTTTCATTCTTTGGGTCATGATAGTTTTTGAGCAAGTAGTAAGAGGTGATGAGAAAAAATGGATATTTTTTATTCATGAAAATAATTTTATTTTTAGTTCCCCTCCATGGCGATTTTTTCTCAAGAGAGTGAAAAGACCGCTATTAATTTTAGAGATTATGCCTTTAGACATCCCAATCAAACCGTACTCTACCAACTTGCATCTGACATTCAACAA
>DAISZI010000184.1:0-3820 GCA_036824885.1 Oligoflexia bacterium | reverse complement strand
TGTTAGTTTTATTGATAAATCACATTTTTTTGAAAAAATGGCTGACTAGTTACAATTTTTACCCTTTGAGGAAGAACTCATCCAGCAACCAAGTAGACCTTCTTGAGTCCTCGATACACCGATAGACTTCTCAAAGTACCCCTCACCAGCACGCAAAAAGATGACCAACATCGAATCAAGAACCCTTTTTTTCTTACTTTCTTCATCAATGCCTGATCAAGCGATAAATCCTTACAGTTTTCCAAGGGAACAGATACTGCATTTTTAGATGAACTGACACCATGAAATAGAAAATGATTTCATGAGGAAATTCAATGAACTCATGAGTCCATCATCGGTTTCTTCATATTTTCATGCATTTGAACATGGTATCTGCAAAAATCTTCGATATGAATTATCGTTCAATAAGAAATCCACCCAACTCTAGAGCCCAAGCCGTAATAATCTTCATCGATACTGCCTTCAATCATGTTTATTCGCAAAAAAAGCAGTGTTTCAATGAAAAACAAGATGGAAAACTTGATTAAATTTAATAGAGAAAGCACTCACACATCCCATGGATAATATAATGTCACAAAAATTTGTTTTTTGAGAATTTTGCGAGATTTTTTATTACTAACTTCTATCAAAGGAGTTTTCGATAAATTATTTAAATTGTCATCATCAGTCGATTGATTATCTTGATTCATTTCATCTGAACCCCCTTCTTTCTGTTCCTCAAGAACCGACACGATAGTAGAAAAACAGAGTTTAAAGTCAGAATTAAAAGCGCTAAACAACTTAAATAAATCAATCAGTTCTTGATGCTCATCCGGAGAAAAATCACCAGATACTATCTTCTTGAGAAGCTCTTCAATGCTTTCGAAATGATGATGCTCTAACCATTCAATAGCGAGAGAAAAATCAGTCCATTGTTTACCATGCTCTGTTAACAAATCACGCCATTTCACTGCTTCAGATTCTTTCTCATCTGAAAGCAATTCAGGACTTTCTGTACTGGTTGAACATACTATAGACTCACTCTGTAACTCTACCGTCGATTGAGACTCTAACTTCACATCGAAATAATCCTTATGTGAACTCCGCGAAGGCAATACAACCGGATCTTGAGTACTGACTGAAGTTCGAACATGATTTTCACAGATTTTATCAAATAACGAAACAAATGGATCGTCAGAACTCGACTGATTCTGATGCTTCGGAAGTTCCTCTTCATTCCTATGAGGTGCTTTTGATCGATCTACCCTTACCGAAATCACCCTGATTCGGAAACTCGGGTTGCCGATATTTTTTTTGCGAACCTCATTGCTTGCATTTGGATCTTCTTGCTCTCGTTTTCTTTTCTTTTTTCCTATTCGATACTTTACCTGAGACTCTACTATAGGATCCGAACTAGAATCAAAAATCGCAGGAATAACCTGCTTTTTCTCTTGAGAACAAGCGACACTCAAAAAAACGAATAAAACCGGTCTAAAAAAATGATGAGGAAAAAACATAAAAATTATTTTTTATTCAAAAAAAAATCTAATTACGCTAAAAAATATCAATCAAAATATTTCATTAATGTATCATCTAAAAGAAAACTCGATGAAGTTAAAATAGAAATAATAAGTATCATTTTATCAAAAAAAACAAAGTCACGAGGAAAGATAAAATTTGGAAAACAATCGCTTTAAAATGGAATTAATCAAGAAAAAGAAACCTAAATCGCACTCAAGCTACGAGTGATCAATTAAGGATAAGCTCCACTTATTCTTCATCAAAAAAAGTTCGGTAGTTTCAACCCTAGAAAAATCTATTTTCATTTCAATGTAAAAATCTGCATCGAGTTACTCTCTCAAAAAATGACACTTTTATCAAGCCTCAACCCCAAAGCGTAAAAATAAATCTAAAATCTATGCTTTACTAAAAAATGAGCATCTTAAAATTTAAAATCAATAAAGTTGCTATATAGATTCCATTGTGGAAAAGTCAAAGATCATTTGAGTTCATTTCAATGGAAGTTTTTTTCCAAAAAATAACTCTTAGATTTTTTCAAATACATACAACGAAGCGTATGCCTATCCCGGTCATGGATCCAGGCTCACGGGTGCCCGGACAGCAGCCTAGGAATTCTCTATAGAATTTCATAGACATGTCCTACTTTAATTAAAACCACATGCTAACAAGAATGGCGTTGGATTGCAACCATACAATTGATCACGAGTTGACCTATCTTTGCGCTCTGACCCATGATTGAATACCATAAAAAATCAAATCACTTGTTTTCTTGGATATTTGAATAGTCAGGACTTCCGAAACCTTATCTAAAATACCCCAGAAACTTTGACTTAGTTTATCAGAATCCCACCCCTTTCTCATCATGGTTGAGTTGCCAAGCTTTAAAAACAGAGAATAGTTTTGAGGTATGAAAATACTAAAAAAATCTAGGAATGGCCGAAAGGCTAGGCAAAAGGGTTCTAGGATATGCTGGGAATCCAAGCTATCCATGTAGCACCTATTGAAAAGCATGAGGAATTGATCATACTCTCAGGGAGAAATGGTTGAAAAGCGAATCCGAAGCGGCTGAACAAGCAAGCAGCAAGAAACACATGAAATCTTAAAAAGACAGGATTTTAGCTGAAGTGTCAGTGTTTCTGATGCTCAAAAAAACCTTTCTTGGGGGGAGTGAAAAAAAAGAAAGAGACCTAAAACTGAGAAAGAATCGTGACATAAGGATTTGGGAGAAGGAATCGTAGCAGGCGTATCCTCAAGATAAACGAAAGAACGATTCAACTGAATGCTATCGGAATAAAAGGAAGATTGCTGTCAGCCCCTCTTTCTCAAGAAAAACTTCAAGCTAGCGGTAACAAGCTTCCAAGTTTTGCGACAAAATGACAGATCACTGCTGTCTGATCGACGGTAAATCGTTCTAAGAATGGGAGTGATAAAATCTGTCCCAAAAAATGGAAGCGGGACCCAAAAACTCGATCATGCTATTGTTGGGATACTCATTACCCCCTTGAGTGACAACGACCCAGAGAGTCGTTCACGTAGGATCCTAGGACGTATATAAAGTTAATCCATGGATAGTTCATCATTGAATTGAAAAAAAATCCGCACCCTACGAATAGGAAAAAAAGTCAAATCAATTTATATGAAGAACAAAGACCCCGGACTAGACTCGTAAAGAACTTCGGTTCCCTCGTCAGAACTTGGAGAAAGGATTCCTCCCTCAAAATCACTTTTTAAAACCATCAAGGACAGTCCTCCTAGTAACCCGCAAACCATTCGAAAGCCTCGAAAAGACAATGAATCAACAGGTTTCCAGTATTGTACAATGTATTTAATTTGCATCATTGCTTTTACTACAACCAGACACAAGGGAGGGTGATCAAGAGGCTCAAAAACAACACCCTCCTCGTTCGTCTGGACAAACTAGAAATTGGAAAAAAATGGACACCGTCGAATTTCATGACTTGAAAGTGATGCGTAAATGATGTAGGGTGAGCAAGCAGTCGAGGCGACAACTATCCTGAAACATACCGGATGACGATGTACGAAAGATTCCGGCACTTTCTGCAAAGTTTGGATCTGGTATATAACTTTTATTTGCACCGCGGCACCATACATCGAGAGAAAACAGTGCTATTTGCTATATGAAAAGACAGCAAAAAAAGAGAAGGATAACGCATTCACATGAAGTGGCTTAAGCGCCGGATCAGGAACCACCTGGATCGGTATATTGGTGCCAAAACAGAGTCCATCAACTGCAAAATCGATACTATACTCGCTATTGTTTCACACCATTTTGACGATATTGCAGGACTCAGACAGCAGC
>DAISZI010000183.1:0-3852 GCA_036824885.1 Oligoflexia bacterium | reverse complement strand
CCAATAGTAGTTTTTCCAACGCACGAAACGCCTGTTAAAAAAATTTTTTTCATAAAATCAAAATTATTTATAATAACTAATCAGCAAAATAAGAGAACAATCAAGAATTTTTCTTACCGTAACAAACCTTATCTCTTGTTTTATTTCAGCTAAGTCTCTTTCTAGTCTTTCCCTCATCTTTTCTCTGCAATCTTCCACCACATACTAAAACCCGACATAAAATCACTC
Organism: Oligoflexia bacterium; assembly: GCA_036824885.1. GTDB lineage: Bacteria > Bdellovibrionota > UBA1018 > UBA1018 > UBA1018 > DAISZI01. The sequence continues at coordinate 3,624 of DAISZI010000183.1, read as the reverse complement.
CTGCTCACAAGCTCGATGATTCAACCGCGAATACAACTTCAACAAAGACTACAAGTCTATAACTTTTTAGGGAATAAACTCAAAAATGAAGTTGATCAATAAAAAAACAATCAAGTCCCTGCATGCGAGCAACACAAGAACGCCCGAATTCTCCTATACGAATACAAGAAAGATCCAAATGTTTAATGCCCTGCATGTTAGAAATGTGACCCACCCCAACATCTCCTATCTCATTGCCTGCAAGCAATAAATCTCTCATTCCCTTCATTTGAGAAATGTAACAGGCTCCAGTTTCTCCTATTTTATTAACAGAAAGGTTCAGCTTTTTTATTCCCTTCATTTGAGAAATAAGACCTGCTCCACACGGTCCTATTCGATTAGAAGCAAGATTTAAATTTGTGATTCCAACCATTTTAGAAATGTAAACCACTCCAGCATCTCCTATTTGATTATCACAAAGATTCAAATCAGTAATTGCTCTCATTTGAGAAATGTGAAAAGCTCCTGTACTCCCGATTCTATTGAGCGCAAGGCTCAACGTTGTGATTCCCTGCATGCGAGAAATATGAGCTGCTCCAGATTCTCCTATTTGATTAATGCTAAGATTCAAGGTTGTGACTCCATGCATGCCAGCAATCAAAGAAGCCCCAGATTCTCCGATTTGATTCGATCTAAGACTCAAATTTGTAATTGCCTTCATTTGAGAAATCAGAGCTACTTCAAAATCTCCAATTTGACTAAAACTGAGATTTAAGTTTTTAATTTTCTTCATACGAGAAACGTAATTAACTCCCACTTCTCTGATTTGATTAAAGCTAAGATCTAAATCAGTAACGCATTCCATGCTAGAAATGTAGATAGTACCTGCCTCTTTGACTTCATTAACACTGAGATTTAAGATTCTCATTTCTTTCATTTTAGAAATATAATCTACACCACGATCGCTAACTCCATTTTTAGCAAGATTCAAATTCGTAATTGCTTGCATTTTAGAAATAGAAAAAGCACCATTGTCTCTGATTTCATTTGACGCAAGATTCAAGCTGGTAACTCTTTGCATTTGACCAAGGTAAGAGGCTCCAGCATCTCCTATTTGATTAGAACTCAGATTCAAACTAGTCACATTGTGCATTTGAGCAATGAAAAAAACTTGAGCATTTCCCAATTCATTCGAACTAAGATTTAAGACCGTAATCCCTGACATTTGAGCAATGCGAGAAGCTCCAGTATCTTTGATTAGATTGAAACTCAGATTCAAATGCGTAATCCCTGTCATTTGGGCAATCTGAGAAGCTCCAGTATCTCCTATTTGGTTAGAACCGAGATTCAAATCGATAATTCCCGCCATTTGAGCAATTTGAGAAGCTCCAGTATCTCCTATTTGATTAGAACTGAGATTTAAACTCACCATCTCTGACATTTTAGTAATAGGAGCAACTCCAGTATCTCCTATTTGATGAAGAGAAAGATCTAAATGTTTCATCCCTTGCATTTGAGCAATGCAACCAACAGCATCTGCTCCCATATGATTAGCACTGAGATTCAAGCGAGTGATCCCTTGCATTTGAGCAATGTAAGAAGCCCCAGCATCTCCCATATGATTAGCACTGAGATTCAAGCTTTTAATGCCTTGCATTTGAGAAATATAATAAACTCCAGTATCTCCGATTTGATTCAGAGCAAGATCCAAGTTAATCACTTGATGCATTGTAGAAATCTGAGCCGCCCCAAAATCTCCCATTTGATTAAAACTGAGATTCAAGTTTGTGATTCTCGGTATTTCAGAAATCTGATCCTCTTCAGCATCTAGCGTTTTACCATTATCTATTGATACTTTAAAAAAATGTAACAATTTGATCTGACTTCCCTCAATCTGGTTTCTGCTGAGATCTAAATCTTCAAGCCCCTGCATCCGAACAATCTTCATAAACCCTTCACCTGTAATTTGATTGCTAGAAAGATTGAGACTTTTAAGCCCTCGCATTTCAGCAATGGCAGATACTTGAGCATCACCTATGTACTGATTTTTCAGACTGAGCATTTCCAAATTATGAAGGCATGCAATATCCGTTAAACAGTCAAAAATAGGAGAAATATTACCATCAAGATCCATCACTGAACTCAGCAACAAGCCCTTAAGACCCTCAGGAACTCCCTTCAATAACTCAGCTTCAATTTTCGAATCTGAAATTTCTAAGCTTTTGATGCTTTCAATAGCATCTGCTGGAACAAGATCCGCAAAATCCTCACAAGTAACGACCGCTTGAGAATACCTGATTAATTCAGAATGATTTGAAGCAGCAGACTCCCTTTCATCGTTATGATGCATGGCAATAGCCAAAGAGGCATAGCATAAAAAATTTACCATACAAAAAAAATGAAGTTTCTTCATCAAGAGACTGTATTTTAGAAAGACTTTTTAATCCATTTTTTTATTCATTAAAGTCTGACAAATTTTGAACCAGACATCATGAACTAGATCCTAAAAATCATCAGAAATACCGTTCATCAAAATTTCTAGCCGAAGCATCCCCTCAAAGCTTTCGAATATTTTTTTTGATTTCCCCTCTAGCACTTCCAAGTTCTAAACTCTATCCATACTATTTAACTTTCAGAAAAGAGAGCAATGGCACTCACATGAACGCGTATCAACATTCATCCAAAAATCTGTTAGTTAGGAGTAAGCCCAAAAAAAATATTGATCAGATATTTTGGCTGAGAACTTGACTTTGCTACCGTAGATCATGATTCCATGAATAGTGTTATTATGGAAGATTTAGTCAATAGAAACCATGACTGTGATCTTATTGATTGATCAATAATTACCTTTGATTTTCAAGAAAGACGCAACTACTGAACTATGCCCCTACTGTCTACTCTCCTGGATCTATAGTATTCATTGATTAATCCTCGATTTCGAATGCAATGACTTCTACCATTGCTGAGCCCAAAACCCTCTTCAAGTAGCTGACCTTACCATAGTATCTCAACGCAGCTTGTAATTGTAGTACCCAAATCAAGAGCAGATTGCTTGAGCTATAACCTAGTTAATTCATGAATGATCCTCGTAGCTTCCCAACGCTCACGTAATTCCATGCGATTTTGCCATTCCTTCAGACCCTGACGAAACAAGCGTTGTCAAGCATCCAACCCTAGTAAGAAAAGCCTGAGAGTTATGGGAAACTCACTCCTTGCTATTGAGAGCTTCCTTCTGTGAAGAAGCTATGAAAGGCTTGAAGAGTGGTACCAAGTACTTCCCTTGCATAGTCCTCCTTGAATGACAAATTTCGCTTTCACACGAAAAAAAAGTGAGCCATGGAAAATTGGCTGGGGAACTAGGATTCGAACCTAGATAGCCAGAGTCAGAGTCTGGAGTCCTACCATTGGACGATTCCCCAATCACTTGAGAATTGAGCAACGTCGCTCAATCCAATCCCAGGGCAAAAAAGTCACCAACTCAAAAATACTAGGACCTTGCATCTGGGATGTCAGCAAAAACCGAAGAGGTTGGACCAAATCTTTTATCTCGATCCCTCCTGAAAAAGCAAGTCCACGAAAATCTTCATACACTTCTTCATGAGTCACCCCAAGATCCCCTAAAGAGGGAACCTGACCCCAAATGGC
>DAISZI010000010.1:0-16554 GCA_036824885.1 Oligoflexia bacterium | reverse complement strand
CTTGAGGACGGCAGAAAAGACCAACGTAAGCGCTGAGGGGTGCTGAAGTTCAGGAATCAGGCTTGAGTGGCTAAATTGATCAAATAGGAAACAGACAGTCTTGGCTTTAGTTTATTTGAATCACTTTTTTGAGTTTTTTCACGTGCATCGTTTTGGAGAGTACTTGATGTTGGTGAGATAGGGTGTTCGGATACTGGTTGGTTGAAAAAAAAGACGGCTTCTGTTAGGATTCTTTGAATATTCAATGGTATTTCGGAATATCCTCAAAGGATTACTATGTTTTATCATCGCATTTTTTTATGGAGTTTTTGTTGCTTAAGTTTTTTAGCTTCAGGGTGTGCAGATAAGCAGAATCAGATAGATCATTTGAACGCAAAGTTAGCGCAATTGAGTGCAGTTCGACCATTTTCTGCTCTATTTGATTGGAAATTGATTGATTTTCGTGACCCTACGGATTCTGACAAGGTGAGTGCTTTTGGTAGTAAATGGCTTCGGATTATTAAAGTTTCAGATGCTTCTGCCATTTCTATTAAAGAATTATCGTATGCTCCTGTCACTCAAAGTGTCTGGGAAGCGATAGATTCAGCATTGGTGCATTTCAACCATGATTCGTTCAAGGATGTTTCTTTGTTAGTTGTAGAGAAAGATCATGTGGGCGAATTATCTCGGGTGCGCTTAAGGATGGTGGTGTCGATTATGGGTCTTGAAAAGTGTGATGGAGAGAGGTCTTTTTATACTATTGTAAAAAGTTCTAAATTAAGCAAGATTTTTGACATTTCATTCGATGATGGACCCGCGTATTTAGTCAGAGATAAGCATAAAGAGGACAGAATTCTTATTAAATATGATCAAGAATTATTATTATGAAGTTGTTTTCAAAATAATTGCTCCTCTTCAATAACTCATCCGGAAGCACAGTTGATGCAGGCTTCGTGTGTAGATGGTATCTGAGGGATCAAAAATATTTGCTAAGTTAGTACTTTTCAAGTGGATCTGACCACAAGTTGTGATGCTACCTGTTGACTTGCATCAAGGTTCCGGACGAAGAATGGATATTGTTTGGAGGTGCTTGGATCAATCATCATGTTGCCTCTGAGACCATGGGTTTTTGTTCTTGGGTCGTGGTTTTGAAAATCCTGTATCAGCAATGTGATGGAGGGACTCTGCCCACTTTTTTCAGAAACAGAGTATTTAGGAGGAGTTTATGATGAATCCGACAGAGATTGAACCGTGCGCCCGGTATGCGCACCCTTGATTTTGGTCTATCCATTCCCTCCTTTCAGGGCTGGAACTGCATTCTAGTTGTTGCGCATACCTAGGCTGTCAAAAGTTTTGAAAGAATACTTAAATTTTAACCTAATCCATTACTGCTCTGTACGAATATTTGGTTAATCTTTGAGAGGGGTACTTGGTTTAACTTTCATCTTCTTTGGTTTGCGCTGCGTAACAGGAATGTTCGCTTCGCACTAGTCTCTCACTCGAGTTTCATTTAAGCTCATGATGTTACTTCTTACATTACGATTTTATGCATTATAGAAGTCATGAAAATCAAAAAACTTTATCTAAAGTGCCTTCAGGTTCCCGCTAAATTGCTAAATCTCTAGCGGATTCCTGGCATCGGGATACACTCGAAAATACATTTTTCAAATTAATTTTTGACAGCCTAGGCTCAGATAGCTAATCGTATCAAAAATTTAAAAAATGAAGATGCCTGATCTCAGGTGAGAGGACTTGCTCAGATCAAGTAGGTAGGGGCGCATGGAGAATGCTTGAAAATGGAAGTAAAGCCCCATCTTGGTTTGAAAAACTAGCAATGGTGACAAAAATAGGCGTCGGGTTTCATGCACTCAAAGTGATGCTACATGGGGTAATGATCACTCATTGGTGATGGAGCAGCTTATCCTCCCTCCCTAACTTCAATGGAGTCAACAGGAAAACTATAGAAACTACTCTCGAACTAAGTTTTAAAATTTTTAACTATTTACGTTTTTTTTAAAGAACTTTCAGGAACTCATGTGAATGTTAGGCAGGTCTTGAACCTGTTCTGTAGGCAGATACCATTCACAATATTTTGTGGAAATGACTTAAGCACCCTAGGATCTTTGCTGTGATCGGTCATGTGGGGGGTTCCCAAATTTATCCCAAGAATAGGATGGCTGAACCTATATTTTAGATTAAACTCCAAGGTGAGCCAGAAAAAGGTCTCTCAGAAATCGTAATAGGAGAAGTCTGCGAGCAATAGTCGGTAGAGCTTTCTTCTTTATGTTCTTTAAGTCCCGGTCAGTGATCAGTTTCTGCAAGAAGTTAAGGTTAAGTTCTCAGGCTTCTCGTAGACAATCGTGAGCCTTTTGGACTCCACACGCGCACTGAATCTTCCAAGCAGCACTCCCGTTGGCTGTTATGGACCATCATGCGGCTCTGGCTCTGTTCTACAGGAAGTAGGAAGGATTTTGAAAAATGAACAAATCTCTCTTTATTCGGTTTGAGAAGTGGGACGATTTCAAAGCTCGGACTCAGGCCGCCTTGAAAGTCCAAGTCTAGGGGAAGGGCAGATGCCGTCTTCTTGAACTTCGTTTTAGACTATCAGAAGTTCATGTCTGAACTTGCTGCAATCATCAGTCAGAAGCCTTCCTCAATCTATCAGCTCGCTTAGATCCTGGATCGTGATTTTGGGAACGTTCAGAGAGACTGCATAGCTCCCGAAAGGATGGGTTTTATGCGAGTAAAGTACAGACTCCAGGGGGCTCTAGGGCTCCCAAGTTTGCATTTAACTACCGTCGGATGGTGGGGCTGCTTAATCATTCCTGAGGCAAAGGGGAAGATGATATCAGCAAGGAGGTAGTGTTGGGTGTTGATTTCATCACTGAAGCTGTTTTTTCGTTGATTGAATGGTCACTTTTACCATGAGAAGTCTCGGACATGCATTAGCTTCTCTCTTGACTTCGGTAGAATGTACCCTTTGCTCAGTTTCAAATTCCTGTTACCACGGCTTTAAGTCCTTCTTTCCTGTCTTGAGGGGAGAGATAACTTCTGCAAGCGGAGTTTGGAAGGCCAGCAGGGTTTTGGAAGCTTCAGACGATGCAAAAGCAGTTTTGCTACTTGCTCTTGGAATGTCAGTTCCAAAAATAAAAAAGAGCTAGAGATCAGTCTTTGTTTTCTATGGTGGACCCGACAGGGCTCGAACCTGTGACCTTCAGATCCGTAGTCTGACGCTCTAATCCAACTGAGCTACGGGTCCTTGAGAAAAAAAGACTAACACGGAAAAAGTTACTTTCCAACCTGATCCCATCGTACGAGGCATTCTAAAGGACGCTTGTGTTGAAAGTCCGAAATGCTTTTTAATGTCGTTTTTGCAATATTGTCTAAGGCCTCTGTGGTTAAAAAAGCCTGATGGGAGGTGATCAAAACATTCGGAAATGTGAGAAGCAATGCCAAAAGATCGTCTTTGAGCACTTGGTCGGATACGTCTTGCAAAAAAACATCCTCTTCTTCTTCATAGACATCAAGTCCTGCAAAGCCTACCTGACCTGTCTTCAAGGCAAGTACGAGCGCTTGAGAATCAATTAAAGCCCCTCTGCCTGTATTGATGACCATGACTCCCTTGCGCATTTGTGCAAAGGCGTTTGCATTCAATAAATGGTTGGTCTTCGAATTCAAGGGAAGATGCAAAGAAAGAATGTGCGCTTGTTGATAAATTTCTGCTAAAGAAACGTACTTCACCCCTTGAGCTAGAAGATTCGGATCTTCTTTTAAATCATACGCAAGCACTCGGCACCCAAAGCCTGCCATGATTTTGCACATGACAGAACCAATTTTGCCCGTTCCCAGGACTCCCACGCACTTTCCATGTAAATCAAAACCTACAAGCCCCTCTAAGGAAAAATTGTGGTCTCGAACCCGAGTAGCAGCACGAGTTAACTTGCGATTGAGGGCTAAAATCAACCCTGCCGCATGCTCCGCGACAGAATAAGGTGAATACTCAGGAACTCTCACTACAGAAATCTTCAAAGAAGTAGCAGAGGCCATGTCGACATGATTAAATCCAGCCGATCGCAAAGCAATGAGTTTCACACCTTGTTCTCTTAAAATTCCAAGGGTCTTGGCATCTAAAGTATCATAGACAAAAGAACATACTGCTTCAAAGCCAGAAGCTAAGCTTGCTGTTTTTATATCAAGACGAGATTCAAAAAAGGTGATCTCGTGCTGAAAAAAAGCGTTAGCAGCAGTAAAATGTTCTTTTTCAAAAGGATGAGTATCAAAAACAGCAACTTTCATTGAGTATACCTCAGCCTATCCTATCTAATACTCGGGTTTCTGTCAATTGCTTCGCGCATCAGCATCCAGGAAAGTTTTCTGGCACTATTGCTGAACACGCCTTAATATGAAAAAGATGCCCAAGAAAAAAAACAGTGCTGGTAGGATTGGAGAAATATCTCAAGCAAGGTATGTAGGAAGCATTCAAAAAAATCGCAAGGGTTTCGCTTTTGTGATTTTTCAAGATAAGAAGCTTGAGGATCTTTTCTTGCCTTCCTCTCAGGCTTTTCGATTTTTTCATGCAGATCAAGTTCAGATGACGGTTCAAAAGGGCAAACCTGTGATCCGTCTCTTAAAACATACCTTGAACACACTGGTAGGAAGGTATATCCCTTCAAAAGGGGGTAAGGGTACCGTCATTTACGAGAGAAAAAATTACTGTGAATTCATTAAAATCCCAAAAAATACCCTTCGTGCGCAAAAAAATGATTGGATAGAAATTAAGATTAACTTCAAAGATTTTCCTCCTGCAACAGGGGGCATGCTCCGAAATTTTGGACCTGATCTTTCTGCAAGCTCCGATCTTCTGATGATCACTCAAGAGTTTAGACTGAGTCCAGAGCATAGTCAAAAAGCGATAGAAGAAGCGAAGAGCTGTAAGTGGAACCCTTCTGATAGAAAAAATCTATCCCATATTCCTTTTATCACCATTGACGGAGAACAAGCGCGCGATTTCGATGATGCGATCTTTGTGGAAAAAAATCCCTCAGGATACACTCTTTGGGTTGCTATTGCTGATGTTTCGCACTATGTACGAGAAGGAAGTGCCTTAGACCAGGAAGCCTTGAGTCGGGGTACCAGCGTTTATTTTCCAGAACGGGCTTTTCATATGCTTCCTGAAGCTTTGAGCGAAGGACTTTGTAGTCTGAAGCCTCACGAACCCCGATTAGCGATGGTGGCAATGATCCATTTTGATCCAACAGGAACCCGCCTTAAGACTTCCCTGCTTGAAGCAGTGATCACTAGTCAAAGAAGAGCAACTTACACAGAAATTCAAAAAGAACGCGAAGAGGCGAGGAAGCAAAAAAATTGGGAACTCAGTGCCCATTTTGAGCTTTATGAAAAACTGAAAAATCAAAGAATTCAAAGAGGTTCTATTGATTTTGACTTTCCTGAACCTGAAATTACCTTAGATAGTGCTTATGATGTCGTATCCATTCTTGCTAAACCTCGGTTAGAATCCCATCAGCTCATTGAGGAGTTTATGATTGCTACTAATGAAGCGGTGACCCAATGGATGGTAGAAAAAAATCAGCCTTTTGTCTACCGTGTTCATGAGTCTCCTTCTTCTTTAGCCTTAGAAAAGTTTGCCAAATGGGCTGCAAGTTTAGGCATTACGACCACTGCTGAAAAACTTGCTCAACCTAAAGCATGTGCGGCACTTTTCAAAAGTGTGATCGGAACTTATGCAGAACCTCTGATCCAGCTTGCGCTTCTGAGGTCCATGAAACAAGCAACCTACAGTCCGAAACACGCAATCCACTTTGGCCTTGCTTCTGAAGGATATACCCATTTCACAAGTCCCATCCGTCGTTATCCAGACCTTGTGGTACATCGACTTATTCGTAATACTCTAAAAAAACAAGAAAATAAAAAAATACAAAAAAAACTTGCAAGCATTTGTCTACACTGTTCTCAGCAAGAACGTCTTGCTACAGAGGCAGAAAGAGAAGCAATCAAAATCAAACAAGTACGAGCGATGGCACAACAATTAGGTGAAGTTTTTTCAGGTAAGGTTTCTGGTATGCATGCCTCAGGAATTTTTGTGCAAGTTCAAAATCCTTTTGCAGAAGGAATGATTCCTTTTGATCAAATTTCTGAAGATGATTTGATTTTTGAAGAAAAAAAAATGCGATGTATCGGGCAAAGAACGAAAAAGCTCATTAAAATTGGGATGTCTGTTGAAGTACGGGTAGTCAGGGCTGATTTAGAAAGAAGGCAAGTAGAGCTTGAGCTGCTAAATTTTTTTCAAAAATCTAAAAAAAATCAGGGACATGCATGAGTTTGTTGGGAGCAGGCAAACAAATTGGACAGGCGGTTAAAAATGTTCAAAGACTCAAGCAAATTCTTGCTGTTTTTGCACGTTATGGTTTTTCTGATATCATTGTACGCGTTAATTTGGGAAAATTTTTACCTAAGCGCTTAGCAGCTTATGCTGAAGTTGAGTCTCATAAAACCCAATCAGAAAAACTTCGGTTAGCCTTTGAAGCACTGGGTCCGACCTTCGTAAAATTAGGACAATTACTTTCTACGCGATCCGATCTTCTAACGGCACCTTTTATTGAGCAGTTCACTTTATTACAAGATCGTGGACAACTCGTAAAATTTAATACTGTTCGTGCTTTAGTAGAAACGGAACTGAATCAAAAACTGGAAGAAGCTTATGCTTTTTTTAATCCAGAGCCTCTTGCAGCGGGCAGTATCGCTCAGGTACATGAAGCCCAATTAAAAACAGGTGAATGTGTTGTCGTCAAAGTACAGCGTCCAGAAATAGAAAAAATCATTGAAACGGATATCTCACTTCTTAAGTTTTTGTCTCATTTATTAGAAAAGTATATTCCTGAGACTCGTATTTTTAATCCAAGTATCTTAGTGGAAGATTTTTCAAGAACGCTTTCTTACGAACTTGATTTTGTAGTAGAGGCCAATAATACCTTACGCATGCAAGAGAATTTAGTTTCTTTTCAAGAAATTGTCATTCCTCGAGTGTATCAGCAATTCAGTACCCATCGCGTACTTACTTTAGAAAAAATAGAGGGCATTCGATTTGACGATATTGTTTCCATGGATGAAGAGGGGATTAATCGCAAGCAAATTGTAGAAATAGGAGCTAAGGCATTTTTTAACACCGTCATGATCGATGGGTTCTTCCATGGAGATTTGCATGGTGGAAATTTGTTCATTTTGCCTGGCAATCGTATTGGCATGATTGATTTTGGGATTGTAGGCCGATTATCTCAAAAATCACGTGATTTGCTTGCAAGTATTGTCATGTCCTTAATCATGGAAGATTACGAAAATCTTTGTTATGAGTATGCGGGCTTGCAGGAGCTAAGACTTCTATCGATTTTGAGGGATTTCAACGTGAAATACGCAATGCGTTATCTCCTTATATGGGGATTTCTTTAGCGAATATGAATGTAGGAAGTGTTCTCATTCAAGCAACTCAAGTTGCGAATAAGTTTGACATTAAGGTGCCTTCAGACTGGATGCTCGTTTTTAAAGCCCTTTTTACGATGGAAGGCATTGGAAGAAGCTTAGATCCTAGTTTTGACCTTCTGGCGCTAGGAGAAGAGTTAGTGAAAGATCTCATCAAACGCAGGTATTCTTTTCAAAGATTGAATCAGAATTTTACCTGGATGGCGCAAGATATTTTAGAGCTTGTGAAAGTTTTACCTCGTCAGCTTCGTTGGATGTTTAAAAAACTCAATAGCAATGACTTTGCTTTAGAGATTAAATCTTCCGAGCTTCAGGCCCTTCAGCAAGAGTGTCGTCTTCATGGAAAAAGAATCAGTTTAAGTGCCCTTGCTTCAGGTTTATGCATCGCAAGTAGTATTACCTTCAGTCAATCTCAAGACAGTCGGTTAGGGATGTTTTTTTTAATCACAGGCTGCTTTTTTTTATTTTTGTATCTCGTTCAATGGATCAAATGAAGATCGCAATTTTGCCTTACCCTGACTTGCTAAAGTCCATCCAGAAAGCTTGTAAAGTAGCCGTGCTCCCACATTAGCGTCCCATTTTGCACAGGCCACTTCTGATAAATCAAAGCCTACGATCTTTCTTCCAGATCGCACGAGTCTTGAGATCAAGGCATTGACCTCTCGAAAATCTAATCCCCCGGGCACCGGGGTGCCTGTCTGCGGGCAGTAACGAGGATCTAATCCATCAATATCTAAGGAAATCCAAACATTCTGAGGTAAAGGCTGGATGATCTTCTCTGCGATCTGAATCCAAGATAAGCCTTGAAATTGAAAATCACTTAAAATTTCGTCAAAAAAAGCAACGATGCGAGAACCATAAGAGCGCACAAGGTCGAATTCTTGTTCGCAAAAATCACGAATACCCACCTGGACTACTTTTTCAACGGCTTCAATGTTTTTTAGAACATTGTACATGATCGAAGCATGGGACCAGGTAAATCCCTCATAAGCTTGCCTTAGATCAAAATGCGCATCAATGTGCAAAATACCAAACTTCTGCCGCTCTCCCAGGGCTTTTAATGCTCCAAAAGGAACCGAGTGATCCCCCCCTAGGATACCCACAATCTTGCCCTGGTCTAAAAAGCCTGAAGTCTTCTCATAAACGAAAGCATTCATCTTTTCACAGGCTTCATTGACCTTCTGAAGTTCTGCTTGATACGCTTCTATCGGGGCGGAAGTTTCTAAACACCCTATCACCTCAGATGCCATGATTTGGTGCACCACATTAGAGGCTTGAATCGCAGGAGACTCTTTCAGCAGAAACAGACCGGCTTCGTAAGGGCGAAGCACGTTGAAGTCAAAAAGATCCACTTGCCTGCTTGCCTCTAAAATAGCAGAGGGCCCCCCTGCCGTACCCACGCCATACGAGGTGGTGACTTCCCAGGGGACAGGAAGATAAATTAAAGAAGCTTCTTCTTCTGAGCTCTCTAAACCAAAAATACCTGAATTTACCGAGGCAATGGCATTCGGGTCAAACATATCAATTAGAGTGCGTCAATTTATGGCGATGCATGATCAAACCATGCGTCGTATCATACGGAGAAACTCCCACGGTAACGCGATCCCCTAAAATGACACGAATATGAAACTTTCTCATTCTCCCAGAAAGCTTCGCAGCGATAGAACCGCCATTTGGAAGTTGAATGACAAAATTCCCCCCGGCTAAAACCTGCGTTACTACTCCATCCACTTGTACTAGATCTTCTCGAGACAAATATTACTCCTCAATTTTTTCAATGAATACCACTCAACCTGACATCGAAAGACATCTGAGTGTTTACCATAGCATCAACGAGAGGTACGATCCAGTTTCATCTGCTCAAAAGCTCGAAAACCATAGCCACTTAAAGGACCCTGATATAAGCCAAGCTTGCGATTTTTAGAAAAACTCACAGCAATCTGATCAGCACGCTCATTGCCTACAATCCCGCAATGAGCTCGAACGTGCTTCCAAGACACACGAAAAAGAGAAGCAAGCCTCAGAATCTCACACCAAAGCTCCTGATTCGCAACGGGGGTTCCTTGGCTGGTCATCCATCCATTTTTTTTCCAGCTGAAAGTCCAGGTGGTCATGCCTTGCACTACGTATTTAGAATCAGAATGTACCTGGACGGGGAATCCCGTTCCTCGTTCGCGTTCAATGCAGCTGAGTGCCTCCCGTGCAGCAAGAAGTTCCATTTGATTATTGGTAGCATGAGCAGCGTGCCCCCCAAGCTCAATGACTTTTTGTTCGTCAGTCAAAACAATTGCACCCCACCCTCCAGCGCCTGGATTTCCTGAACTTGCTCCATCTATATAAACTACAAAAAAAGAATCAGACATATACTTTCTCCCTTAAGTGTTAGGGCCCACAGAAGCTTTCATGCTCTCAGTGTCTTACGATTTGCTCCACGAATCTGCTTTGGTTGAGCATTTTTCTTCCCATAAGCATTTTTTGAGCAAGACGAGTTTTCTTGCAAGCGAAATGAACTAGGTTTGGATCTGAAGTTTTGTCCTTAATCTTGAGATTCCAAAGAAAGTTTTAGCGATCTCTTTTTGCTTCCTCCCGATCGTTGTTTTTTGTTCTCACGCGAAAGCGAAGGATCCCTCAAAAGCATCGTAATCACCCTTTCAGGTTTTGCTCCTTGCCGTCCTCTTTCTTGCGTTTTTACACCATGGTTGAGATCTACGTCATTGAAATAGGGGTGCTTCAGCCGAGTCTCCTGCCGCTGGGGTGCATCTGCTTACATCCGTTTGAGAGCTTTTCGCCCAGAGTGCTTCGGCCTGCCGCGAATCAGTGTTCCCTAAGCAACGGATCCATCATTATATATCATCAGAGTCAGAAAGTGTTTTAGAGGGTTGAAACCAGATGAAAAATGGAAAAAAATTCAGAATAGGGAGATGGTCGATTCTTGAGGGAATGAAAATATCACACTTTCGTTGCGGGACCGATACTTGGGGATCAAAACGGGATTGACTTCGACAAGGCCGCCTATGCAATGAAGGCCATTTTGAATCAATGATTGATCGGGCATTGACCAAAAAGAGCTACCGCTTGCAATAATGAGTCAAGCCAACTAGGTGCACCGATGAGATCTTTTCCGTGGTATAATTCGACGATAAAAAGCGGACATTTTCTGGATAGACCCTTTGAACTCAGTGGGTGTTCCGAAGAGCGATAAATAGAAAGACTCAATACCATAAGTTTATCCATGAGCAGACGTAACAAACTAGAAAAAGCGAAGTTTCTAAAAATTTATCCCAAGGTTTCTAGAAAAAGCACGAAAAAAAGTATGACGATTTTTAATGGTCGGGACGGCGGGATTCGAACCCACGACCCCTTGCACCCCATGCAAGTGCGCTAGCCAGGCTGCGCTACGCCCCGACGAGAGGCCAAACTAAGATAAGCTCATTTCGAGTCAAATGCTGTAAGGAAAACGGGGATTTTTACCGCGTGTTACCTCAATAACGACAGGCTCGGCCGGTGTGACTCTCAAGGCTTCTTGTATTCAGTGTTTCTGGTTGCAATATATATTTCCTGCAGGGACTTGGTGGTTCACTGAAGGAGGCGTCTATGTCAAACTCAAACGGTCGAAGTCTAGCTCATTCCAAGTGGGACTGCAACTACCATCGTCTTGATAAGAAAAGGACGCAAGAAGGCTTTCGGACGTCCAAGGCAAGATGGGAGAGGATAACGAACTCTCCATCGGCGTCGTGAATGCTCGGCGCCGTGTTTCACGATGGTGGAATGGCCAAGTTTTAAACGTAGGGGGGCGATAGGTTTGGTATCGTAAAATTTATTCAAAAAAGTTTAAATAAACTTGAGTAGCAAAATTTAATCAAAGAGATAGAACGATAATATCGATAGTCGAAGAAGCTTTTGTATTGTTTGGAACAGGGTCTCAATAGATCTCTGAAAGGCAAGATAGAGGTTTCTAGGATCCTCAGGGTCAGTGAGTGTACTGCCAATTTAAAAGATGAACCATGAGGGCTTGATCTCAGACGAGAGGGTTTGCATACAACTCAAAGAAAGATGCAAGAGATAGTAAAATGAAGCAACTGGAACATGAAATTTTGAGAAAAGACAAGATTTTAGCTGAACTATCAGCGTTGCTTATTCTCAAATAAGCGAATTTTCTTTAGAGAGAAAGTAAGAAGGGGAACTTAAGGTATCGTACCGCGATTCTAGACCTGATGAAGGAATGTGGGAGAGGGGGCTCGTCAAAAAGGCGTGTAGCATCTTAAAAGATGAAAGAACGATTCAGTGATAGACGCTATCGGAAAGAAGATTACTTAGGCCCCCTAGCCACTTTTCATTTTCTCAAGAAGCACTTCAGGTTATTTCAAAAGTGGTAAGCTTCGGAGTCCTGCGACAGCAGCTTCCAGCTTCCGAAGCTTGGCTAAAGAGCGCGTATCTAGGATCTGAATCGATGATAGATGGATTACTTAAATTTGAAAAAATGAATAACATATCAAGTTAAAAGCTGTCCTCCAAGACAAATCGAAGTGGTGAGCACATTATTAAAATTTAATCATGTGATTTTAACTGAGATATAAATTATTGTCTTGGTCCTTGATTTTTAGTGCTATTTCTGCTTGGACATTTTTTCACGTAAAATTCTGGGATGTACACGAAACTGAATTTACAGTACTTATCTGCTTTCATTGGAAAAATCTGCATTATCGAAAATATCCAAAAAAATCGAAAGCAAGAGACTTAGGTCAAAGGGTTAGAATGGTAATGAGCATTGAGATAGGGAAATTCCTTTTGCCGCATCAAATTCAAGGCACGAAGGTGAGGATCATTTTGAAAAGAAGGGGTGCTGTTTATTAAAAAGTTCAAAAACAATATCTCGAGGTCACAATTACTCTCAAACATACCGCTTAATTGGGTCTTTCATTTGAAATTCAGTTGAGTCCTTAGCGTAAAAAAATAATAATTTTTTTAGATACTCAAATGAGAAAGACCCCGAAGAGAAGAAAGGTGGAGAGCCCCGTCATCTGTGATTTGATTTTCGCTGAGATTCAAGGAGGTAAGACTCTGCATTGTTGAAATGTATTCCGCGCCAGTGTCCCCCATTTGATTTTTAGCAAGATTTAATTCTTTCATTTTTTGCATGAAAGTAAAATGGGGTAAGCCGTTATTTGTGATTTGATTTTCGGAAAGATCTAGAGTTACCATATCTTGCATGTGAGCAATGCGTTCTGCGCCAGAATCACCGATTTGATTCTGAGCAAGATTCAAAATGACAAGCTTGCGCATTTCAGAAATGTCTTTTGCGCCAGTGGCTCCAATGCGATTTTGAGCAAGATCCAAGTTTAAAATATCTGGCATGTGAGCAATATGATTTGCTCCCAGATCTCCGATTTCATTGGATTTGAGCTGCAAGTACTCAATTCTTTGCATGTTAGCAATGTGCCGAGCGCCATCATCACCTATTTGATTGAAATTGAGGTTTAAGTCTTCTATTCGTCTCATGGTAGAAATGTACTGTGCGCCAGAGTCACCAATTTGATTGTTCGCAAGATTTAAGGAGGTAACGTTGTGCATACGAGCAATGGAGCTCCTGCCGCAGCGATCTGATTGGATTCAAGTTCCAAACATCCGATATGAGCCATTTGAGCAATATGAGCTGCTCCCGCATCTTCAATGCGATTGGATTTTAGCAAGAGGTGTTTTAATCCTTGCATATCGGCAATGCTCTCTGCCCCTTCATCTCCGATTTCATTGTGACTGAGATCCAAGATTTCCAGTCTCTGCATGCGAGCGATGTAAGAAACGCCGGTATCTCCGATTTGATTTTCGGCAAGATTCAGTATTTCCACTCCTTTTATCTTTGCAATGTAGAACGCGTCTTGATCCTTGATTCGGTTGTGGTTGAGATTTAATCGTTTGATCCTGACTGTGGCAAGCTTGGTGGGTTTAAAAGAGCCTATCTGGTTATGGCTGAGGTCTAAAGATTCAAGCCTATACAGGGCAAGAATCTTTAAAAACCCTTCACCCGTGATTTGATTGGTCGGAAGATTTAAGTTTTTGAGTCCTGGTATTTGAGTGATCACGGATATGGCCGAGTCATCAATGTACTGATTTTCTAAGATTAAGTCTTTTAAGTTGTTTTCATAGGGAGTGTTCTTCAAGAATTGATCGACTGAGGTATATTTACCTTGAGATCTTTGACTGATTTCAGTGATAATTCCTTGAGATCTGGAGGTGAGCTTTTGAATAGCTCAGGATCTATTTTCGGGTGGGAAATTTTTAATTTTTTAATCACTCCAAAATCGTGGTTTTGAAAAAAATGGTGAAGATCAGTAATGGTCGTGGAAATAAGATTGAGTTGATTTGAAGAGGCACGTCTGGGGCTAGGGTGCATAGCGACTGACGAAGAAGTATACGAAAAAAAAGCTAGCATGGAGAATAAAGCACATTTCTTCATCTGAGAATCATTATATGAAAGAAATTTTTTAATCAACTGTTTTTACCTATGCTCTCTTTTTTATTAAATATATATTTAAATAATTGATCTCAATAGTTTCTCTGAATGTAGGGTCTTGGAACTAGTACCGAATCACTTCTTCGTTGTTGCAAGAGGGGCAGAAGAACTCTATTTTTATCAGTTGATCTGATGGGTGCAAATTAACGAAAGCCTGGATTCTGAAAATTCATATGGGTGTTCTCCATCAGGCTTTTGCAATGCGTTAGCATTCGAGAGTTAGACTTTTGTGGGAACTCAAAGACGCGAAGAATGAAACTTTTTTACTTGATTTTCAAGTTTTTTTTTAAATTTATACAACATATTGAAATTATTGAATTTTATAAAATAAACATTTAATTTAATCGTCGATTTAGATCCTGATAGAGGGCCTTCAGCCAACGGTAGTCGGGGGCTTTTGTCTCAAAACTCTGAAGCTTACCTCTTTAAAAATAACCTGAAGTGCTTCTTGAGAAAAGCAAGAGTGGTTAGGGGTCCTGACGGGATTTCTTTCTGTTAGCTTCCATCGCTGAGTTTTTCAGTCTTTAGAATGCTAAGGCTTTCTTGGAAGTCTTTCCTCGTACATTCTTGATCAGGTCTAGAATCTGAGTTCTAGCTCCTCTTCCTTTTTCTTCCCAAAGAAAATTTGCTTTTTTTGAGCATAAGCAACTGATATTTTTAAAATCTTGTCTTTTCTTAAGATTTCATGTTCGAGTTGCTTAATTCTGCCTTCCACCCTTAACGGGTTTCTTATTCCATGCTAAAGCATGCATCCATGATGTGGACCATTCTTTTATTTAAGTTGAATGTAATCTCTCTCATCTGAGATCAAGCTCTCATGGTTCATCTTTTCAATTTGTGGTACACACCTTGATCTGAGTCTGTGGATCCTAGAACTCTTCTATCTTGCCTTTCAGAGATCCATTGAGGCCCTGTTCCAAGCAAGCAAAGCTTCTTTCAGGATCTTTTCTTGGAGTTTTTTTAAACTATTTTGAATAAATTTTACGATGCCTCAAAACCCGATTGCTCCCTATTTTCAAAACTTGCTAATTCAACTATCCTGAGACAGGGGATCGTGGTGCGGGCTGTAATTGCAACAAGCACAAATCATAGCTGGGCTGTTGAAAACTTATCGCAAAATTTGGTTTATCGATCACGTAGGTCAAAAGATTCGGTCCTCGAATAGACTGCCACTTGCAGTATGGATTAATCACATGAAGAGCTCGGATACGTGACTCGTAAGTTCGGTTCCTTGGGAAGTCGGCTCTTGATCCGGGGTCACTTATCCGAGACAATATCTATCATATAAGTTGATAATTGACTTCTGATGGGTGGTTTACGAGATTCATTTTGTTTTAGATCTATTTAATTTTAAATTTTATTGCTTTCATAAATTTTTGCGAGTGAGATTTTTTCATTTTTAACTTGAGAAAGGTTTTAGAATGTGACAATGCGAGTGGATGAGTTTTATAAAATTTAATTAGGGAGTTTTAGTCATGTTCCGAATCATTCTTTTTTTTGTGCTTACTGTTTCGGTGTCAGGTTGTGATAAGGAGACAAGAAAACTGAGAACATTAGAAGAGGTGGTAAAGGATGCAGTGCATCATGAGCTTAAAAAGACAGATAACAAAAAAGCATCCCAGGATTTAGAAGATCGGCTGAGTAAAATTGAAAATTTATTCATAGATTTGTCATCAGAAAAAAAAGAATCTGATGAGAGAAATTTTGGAGAGATTAGAAATCTGAAAAATTTCTGGGAAATAGGACTCCGTCGTGCAAAAACTGAAGCTGATGTTTTAAGATTATTAATATATGCGCTTTTTAAGGTGCAAGCAAATCTCGGTGAAGAAGCAGAGGATTTTTGTTTCGCCAAACAGAGTAATTTGGAGCAGATGGTGTCAGTTGGGCTTGACTTTTCTCTCAAAGTTGCAGTGAATTTAGGATCACTCAGTGAGGTCCTAAGAAAACTGAAAGGTATCCGTATAAGATCGCAAAAAATGTTCCAGGAACATGCAGGTAGCAATGACAATTCATCAGAGGAAGTCAAAGAATGTCAGGATGATAGTGCTGAAAATTTGAGTAATAGGGAGTTCTTTCGTCTACAAGGTCAGCCTGAAAGTCTAAGTTCACTGATAAATCTGCTTCACGGGACGCAAACATCGCTTGTTGCTAATATTGATAGTTTTGATAATGGCATTTCGAATGGCACAGATCATCGGATCTGCTTGCGTAATTTATATGCTTCAGTCCTGCGTTGCTTGCCTGAACTTCAAAAGGCTCTAGATTATCTTCAAGATAAGCTTGAGACTGGAGAGCCGGTTTTTGATCCAAGTAAAGACTTGTATCAAAAATTTGAAGAAATTGATCAGAATATTCGAAGTGAGCGATCATCAACGGGTGTTTTTGTACAAAATAGTGATCCATATGTCTTTTTTTCCAGTGGAGCATGTCATAATTTATTAAATGAAAGTTCAATTCCCCAAGTGTCTACTTCGAAAATTTGCGGCGAAGCGATAAGTCTTCAAAAAGAAAATGCATGGCTCTGTATGAAAAATTCGCAAGGATTTGTCAGTGAAGTTGATCTTTTGTGA
>DAISZI010000389.1:0-1008 GCA_036824885.1 Oligoflexia bacterium | reverse complement strand
TTTAACGGAATAAAGAAGCCCAAGCAATCCAAAGCCTGCAAGAGATACTACTAAAAACACCCCTTGACGCCTTCCTGAACCCAAAACGAGCACACAAGCAAGAAGCGTCAAAGATAAACCAATTAACGCAAGTGCAGCATTCGTTGCTAAAAAAAGTTCAAGTGGCATGCGTTTCTTGGCAATAGGAAACCTCTTGCTTGGCAAGAGGCGAACCTGATTTTTCCAAAAAAATTTGGAAATCAAAGCAAAAACCACAGAAATCCCAAAAGATAAAAGCGCCGACCCAAAAAAAATCTGATAAGACTCCCAAACACTTTTCATGCTTTCCTTTTAAAAACTCTCCCCTGAACTTGAAAAAAAATGTCAAGAAAAGTAGATTGCTCTCCATGCTTCCCACTCTCTCAGACACGCGCCCCTTGCACCTCGTGGGGGCAAATCTTTCAGCGCAAGCTATTCTACTCTCCTCAACCCAAAGTCCCTACTTGATTCTTTGCCCCAATGACAAAATTGCTTGGGACCTCACTTGCAATTTAAAAACCTTGATAGACATTAGCTCAACCTCCTCAGAACACAAAATCTTTCACTTTCCTGGCTGGGACATACTACCGACACAAGCTATCCATTTTTCTTCGTTGGTCAGTAAAAAAAGACTCGAAGTGTTCAGTTACCTTGCTCAAAAACCCATCCTCATCAGTACCCTTCCTGCGACGTTTCAAGCAACATTACCTCCTTCACTCTTCCAGAACGCTTCTTTCTCCTTACAAAAAGGAATGCTCCCTCTCCGACCCCATATTTTAGAAAAACTCAAACATTCAGGCTATACCAGAGTCGATCTCGTCGAAGATCGCGGTACTTTTGCCATTCGAGGAGAAATTTTAGACGTCTTTCCTTCTCATGAAGACGATGCCTTTCGAATTCAATGGGATGATGACCACATCCTAAGAATCAGTCGATTTGATCCTTCCACTCAGTGCACCGTAGAAAATCAAGACTCTCTCTTCATTCCTC
>DAISZI010000009.1:10948-16694 GCA_036824885.1 Oligoflexia bacterium | reverse complement strand
TTTTTAAAATTCAACCACAAGAATTGAAATCCCCCTTTCACTAATTTACCTTGAAAAAGGTCATTCAATGCATCCAACTTACCTTCTTCACTGCACCAAAGGATGACTTTCTTTTCTTTCAACTCAAGTTTGATCTCAGAACGCACCCCTTTAAAATCAAAACGTTGAGTGAGCTCCTTGATGGTTTGGTGAATCGCATTATCCAGCTCCTGCCAATGGACTTCTGATGAGACATCAAACGACGGCATAGTTTTTCCTCACAAAAAGATACTACACGATTTTTTTAAAAAAATCCCATGCAACCCGAAAAGCCAACAAAAAACCATAAATCAACTTTTAAGATTGATTTCCGTATCCCTAACCTCGAACCTAAGACCATGAAACCAGGCAAAGAACGTATCAAGAAATCCTCCTGAAACCAATTTTTCAGAAGGCATCCTTTTTCTCAAGGCACTTGGATCCATCATCGGTTGGGTACCCCATCCCTTCTTTAAAAGTTCGTATTTTCATCAAAGAATCAAATTTATCGATCCAAGTTGAATTCAAAAAATCAGAAACTCATATAGCCCCCTTGTTAGTAGCATGATAAAGAGAACCTGGGGGCAGACTTCAACATATATCTCTAACCATAAAAAAATCTCTTTGAAGTATATTTCTAATGATGAAAAAAACGATCTTTTTTGGAACGATGGCTTTTGTTTACTATACCTCTTCAGCTATTGCTATGCATCCTGGGGAACTTAATCCTCATGGTTCTCGTCAAACCAGGATGCAACCCTGGTTTGAAACGATCACGACTGGTGCCGAGCTTTCGGAGATTTTCCAAAGAGACCCCTCGGGACTGTGTTATAAAATTAGAAATTTCCCATTCAAAAATGAATCCTGAGCTCTTAAGGAGAGTGTCTCCGGGTCTTGAGCAACTGAACTCAGTAAGAGATCTTGAGGGCAATATGCTATCTGTTTGTCGTTTTTTAATAGATCCTGTCTACCGCCACTTGAAAAGCTTAACTCTTGAGAATCAGCTCCTAGCTGATTCTGAAGTATCTGTGATCACTCGCTTACCAGCGCTCAAAAAATTCAAACTATCCTACCATCAAATCACGTCTCAAGGTTTTAGTGAGATCACTACCATGCAGGGGGGCTGGAAGATTTAGACCTCAGCTACAATCAGATTGGTTCGTATGAAGCTGTAAAAATTGCTCGCCTCCCAAGCATGAGGCGATGCATTCTCAATCACAACCGTATCGGAAATGTAGATGCTTTCTACCTTTCGAAAATGAAAAAAATTGAAATCCTGGAACTTGTCGGCAATCAAATCGGGGACACGGGCGCAGCGCACATTGCTCAGATGCAAGCAATCAGAGCATTAGATCTCAGCTCGAATCAAATCGGGGACGCTGGTACAGCAACTATTGCCCAAATGCTTCAAATAACAAACTTAAATCTTGCAAACAATCAAATCGGAGATGCGGGGGGCAGACAGTATTGCTCATATGCGTGAAGTCCTCAACTTAGATCTCAGTTCTAATCAAATCGGAGATGCTGGAGCAACTCGTGTTTCTCAAATGCAAAACATCACTACCTTGAATCTGAGTGCGAATGGCATCGGAGAAACTGGCGCGAAGCACATTGCTCAAATGCCTCATATAAATACTTAAATCTTTCAAAATCAAATCGGAGAGGCAGGTGTGGCTTACATAGCTCATATGCATGGAATTACAACCTTAGATCTCAGCTTCAATGACATCGGAGAAGATGGTTGCCTCTGAAATGACTCAAATGCCGAAGATTACCAACTTGAATCTCAGATCCAACCAAATTACAGATAAAGGCGCTCGTTACATTTCTGAAATAGCAGGGATAACAGACCTGAATCTTGCCGACAATGCAATCACAAATGAAGGAGCTCTTTACATTTCTAGAATGCTAGGGATAACAAACTTGAATCTCCGCTTCAATGTAATAAGAACTACTGGAGCAGCTTACATTTCTCAAATGCAAGGAATCAAAAACTTGAATCTTCAATCCAATCGCATCGGAGAAGATGGGGCACGTTACATTTCTGAAATGAGGGGAATCAGAAGCTTAGATATTGGCCTCAATCAAATAGGAGCTATTGGCGCAAAGCACATTGCTCAAATGCAAGGAATCGAAAACTTAGATCTTGCTGATAAGTATCAGATGTGATGGAGCAAAAGCATTTCTAAAATGAACGGGATTGAAACCTTGAATCTCAGCTCCAATCAAATCCGAGATACTGGGACTTTTCATATTTCTAGAATGAAGGGAATCAAAAACTTGAATCTACAGTCCAATGAAATCAGAAATGGAGTAAATCTGGTTTCTCATATGCCAAAACTGACAAGTGAGAATCTCGATTCCAACGGAATCGGAGACGATGATGCTACTATCCTTGCTCAAATTCAGGAAATTACGAACTTAAATCTTAGATCCAATCAAATCGGAAATACGAGGGCTCAGCACCTTTCAAGTATGATGGGTCTTACCTCCTTGAATCTCAGCTCCAATCACATAAGACATGCGGGAGCTTCGGCACCTTTCGAATCTGCGGGGTCTTACGACCTTGGATCTCAGTTTTAATCAAATAGGAGATATGGGGGCTGAGTACCTTTCGAACATGCATGGCCTTACCTCCTTGGATCTCAGCTCTAATCAAATCGGAGATGAGTGGGCTATGCTCATTTCAACTTTGCAGAATCTTAGCTTCTTGAATCTCAATTTCAATCAAATTGGAGATCCGGGGGCTGAACCTTTCGAACATGCGTGGTCTTACCAGCTTGGATCTTAGCTCCAATAAAACCGAAGTGGCTATGTTCATTTCGAGTAGGCAGGGTCTCACCTCATTAAATCTGAGCTATAACAGAACTGAAGCGGTGGGAGCGCTCCACATTTCGAACATGAAGAGCCTTACCTCTTTGAATCTCAGAAGCAACAAATCGGAGAGCGGGGAGCTGAGCACCTTTCGAATATGCAGGGTCTTACCTCCTTAAATCTCAGCTCCAATCAAATAAGAGATATGAGTGCTCGGTACCTTTCGAAGATGCGAAGTCTTACCACCTTGGATCTCAGCCGAAATCGCATCGGAGACGCCGGGACTCGGTACATTTCGAGGATGTGGAGTCTTATCACCTTGGATCTCAGCCGAAATCGCATCGGAGACGCCGGGACTCGGCACATTTCGAGGATGTGGAGTCTTATCACCTTAGATCTCAGCCAAAATTGCATCGGAGACGCGGGGGCTCGGCACATTTCAAGGATCCTAGATCTTACCTCTTTGAATCTCGGACAGGTGGGTGTTCAGTATATTTCCAATAGAATGGCCCAAAAGCACGGCTCTTTAATCATTCGCTTGACCACGCGACTACCACAACAACCCTTGGATCAATCTATCTTATCCCAAAACTAAATTTTTTGACCGGAAACCCCGAAAAATGGATCTAATACACTTTCGATCGTATCGAAGTTTATATGATCCCAGGATCATATCCTGTGGCAGATCCAACAGCATGCAAGAAGAACTGCGTTCATTTTCACTGATAATCCCATCTCTAACCATTAAAAAATATTCTTTTAAAGATATTTATGATAATGAAAAAAACGATCTTTTTTGGAACGATGGCTTTTATTTAGCATACCTCTTCAGCTATTGCTGTGCATTATTTGCGGAACTTGATCTCAAGTTTCCCGTCAAACCAGAGTTCTGGCTTGAAACGATCACAACTGATGCCGAAGCTTTCAGAGATTTTCAAAAAAGACGCTCAAGTTCGTGTTATAAAATTAGAAATTTCAGATTCAAAAATAGATCCTGAGCTCTTCAAGAGAGTACCTCTAGATCTTGAGGAATTATCACTGAACTCAGTAAGAGACCTTGAGGACAATGTGCTATGTATTCGTCCTTTTTTAACGGATCCTGCCTACCACGACTTGAAAAGCCTAACTCTTGAAAATCAGCTCATAGATGATTCTGACGTATCTCTGATGACTCACTTACAAGCACTCAAAAGACTCAATCTTTCGTACAATCAAATCAACGATCAAGGTTTTAGTGAGATAACTACCATGCAGTGGTGGAAGATTGAGATCTCAGCTCGAATCAAATGGGGGACGCTGTTGCAGCGCATATTACTCAAATGCCTCAAATAACAAAGTTAAATCTTGCTCAAAATCAAGGCAGAAACAATGGAGCAAATCGTATTTCTCGTATGCCAAGAGTAATTACCTTGAATCTCAGCTCTAATCACATCCAAGATGCCGGTAACTATTCTCTTTCTCGTATGATCGCAGTCCTCAACTTAGATTCTATTACGAAATAACTTGAACAACTTCGCGTTTAAAAATGATGCCATTTCGATATTTTTTAGTACTCATAGGAATAAAAACTGAAAATTTCTTTGATTTTCCTTGAGTGACTTGAAAAAGATAGGACCATCTTATGAAATTTGGATAAATTTTTTGAACTTTTTTTAAAAAACAAGAATCTAGATCAAAGTGATTTTTCAACTCGAGTTTCAAGTTTTTTTGTAACTATTTGATTTTAAAAGGATTAAGTAAAATGCTGAGTTTTAAAAAAATCAATAATTTCAATATGTTGCATAAATTTCAGGAAAAAACTTGAAACTCGAGTTTTATAGGGTTTTAGTCCACGCGGTTTTTATAGCATCAAGTTAATTCGTCACGAGGAGAAAAAGCACTATAGTTTACTAGATGAAAGGCTTCTGTTTTTTTGTTAAGTAACTTGACTCATGCAACCGGATACAGTTAAAAAACTTCTTACCAGAAGTTTTTTAGAAAATCGTACAACGACACTGGCATGACCTAGCACAAGTCTTCTTACGCGTATTTCGATTGTAGCTAAGATCCAAGGTGGTAAGATCTAGCATACGCGAAAGGTACCGATCTCCGTCATCTCCTATTTGATTAGAGCTGAGATTCAAAAAAGTAAGACCTACCATACGCGAAAGGTACCGAGCCCCCTCATCTCCTATTTGATTAGAGCTGAGATTCAAGGTGGTAAGATCTAGCATACGCGAAAGATGCCGAGCCCCCTCATCTCCTATTTGATTACAACTGAGATTTAAAGAGTTAAGACCTAGCATACGCGAAAGGTACCGAGCCCCCTCATCTCCTATTTGATTAAATCTGAGATTTAAGGTGGTAAGACCTACCATACGCGAAAGGTGCCAAACCCCCTCATCTCTTATTTTATTGGATTGGAGAATCAATGTTGTGATTTCTCGCATACTCGAAATAATAACGGCTTCTGCATCTCCAATTTCATGAGAGCCAAGATCCAAGACTTCAATCCCATTGTCGTTAAGATTTAAATTTGTAATTTCCTGCATTTTAAAAAGACAAGCAGCGCCATTATTTTTGATGCGATTGCCACCAAGATTTAAGTTTCTAATTTCTTTTATACTCGAAACATGAGCTGCCCCAGTATCACTGATTTTATTTCGACTGAGATCCAAGGTGGTAAGACCTACCATGCTCGAAATGAACTGTGCTCCATCATCTCCAATTTGATTCTCTCTGAGATACAAGGTGATCATTCCCTGCATTTGAGAAATGCTAACTGCTCCCTCATCTCCAATTTGATTCCCGCTGAGATCCAAGTTGATCATTCCCTGCATTTGACTGATACGAGCTGCTCCAGCAGCTCCGATGAAATTATTACTGAGATCTAAAATGGTAATTCCCTGCATTTTAGAAATACTCGCTGCACCCA
>DAISZI010000009.1:0-10848 GCA_036824885.1 Oligoflexia bacterium | reverse complement strand
TTACTGAGATCTAAAATGGTAATTCCCTGCATTTTAGAAATACTCGCTGCACCCACATCTCCTATAGAATTCTTACTGAGATCTAAGTTAGTGATTCCTTGCATGTGAGAAATACTCGTTGCACCTACATCTGCTATAGAATTCTCACTGAGATCCAAAGTAGCAATTCCTTGCATTTGAGAAATGCTCTCTGTCCCCAAAGCTCCGATTTTATTGGAAGGAAGAATCAATGCTGTGATTCCTTTTATACTAGAAATCAAAAACGCCTCTGCATCTCCGATTTGATCAGAACGAAGATTCAGGATTCTGATATAATTGTCGTTAAGATTTAAATTTTTGATTTTTTTCATTTTAAAAACGTGAGCAGCGCCATTATTTTTGATGTGATTGCCAGCAAGATTCAAATTTCTAATTCTCTGCATATTGGAAACATAAACTGCACCAGTATCACCGATTTGATTATCAGAAAGATCTAAATCTGTGATTCCGGATATTTGAGCAATGGATTTTACACCAACATCCCCGATTCGATTTTTAGCAAGACTTAACGATGTGATTTGCTGCATTCCAGCAATGTACTCAGCCCCAGCATCTCCAATTTGATTGGATTCAAGATACAAGCCGATAATCGAATGCATTTGAGAAATATGATCTGCTCCAGCATCTCCGATTTTATTGAAGTCAAGATGCAAATATCTTATTCCTCGCATTCTAGAAAGATTGAAAGCACCATCTTTTCTGATTTTATTGTGGTTCAGCTTCAAGGTTTCAATTCTCTGCATGAAGGCAATATCATCAGCTCCAGCATCTCCGATTTCATTTTCAGAAAGATCTAAGTAGGTGATTTTTTTCATTTGAGTAATGCAGAACGTATCTTGATTACTGATACAGTTATGCTTGAGAATTAATCGTTTTATGCTTGGAACTTGGGGAAAAAAGATAGATTGAAACGAACCAACCTGGTTATCTCTTAGGTCCAAAACTTCAAGTCCTCGAATATTAACAATACTCATGAAACCTTTACCTGTAATTTGATTGTTCGAAAGCCCTAGCGCTTGAAGCTCTTGCATTTCAGCAATTTTAGATAACTGGGAATCAGTCATGTGCTGATTTCGAAAAATTAATACTTTTAAGTGCTTAAGGGGAGTATTTTTTAAAAAATCATAGTTTGAGAGAATGTTTCCCTCAAGATCGGTAACCGAGTTAA
This sequence comes from Oligoflexia bacterium, assembly GCA_036824885.1. Taxonomy (GTDB): domain Bacteria; phylum Bdellovibrionota; class UBA1018; order UBA1018; family UBA1018; genus DAISZI01. The sequence goes on along the minus strand of DAISZI010000009.1, from coordinate 9,641 downwards.
GTGATAATTTCTCAATATCTGCAGGCAACTGACTCAATAGGCTAGGATCCATTTTCGAATGCGAAATTTTGCATTCTTTAATATTTTTAAGATTTTTTATCGAAAGAAACTTAGAAAAGTCTTGCGAGCTGAGAGTTGCTCCAAAAAAATCGAGACTTGAATCAGTAAATCTCAATTCAAGATCATGGTGCATCGCAATAGACCAAGAAGGATAATACAAAATAGCGACCATCACAAAAAAATTGATTTTCATTGGAAAATGCATACTTCAAAAAGACAGTTTAATCAATTTTTTCTGCTTTTTTATCAGGAGCGTACCAAATAATCCAAATTATGAGATTTTTCAAATCAATTGAAGTAAATTATTGTATATAAATTTATTGAGCTGTTTTTTAAAGTTTAAAAGATAAACTATAGTGAACCCCAAAAACTGAACAGATTGCTAAGTTAAAAAAATGGTTTTGTGACCATCACAAGAAGGGGGTTTGGAAGTTATTCGTATTAAGCAGATGCTGCTCTCGAGGCGCTCAAGGGAGATTCAGCCTCACTTTAAAGCTCATCATGATCAATCAAGTCAGTAGAAAAAGAGCCTAATGGGTGTATCCTCGGCGTTTTCGGGAATAAGCAAGCTCAGGAAGGAGCTTTCTAGGTGCTGGTAGCCCAGCTCTATGAGGAGATTGGTCAACTCAAATTCGAGTTGGACTGGTTAAAAAAAAAGCTACAAAATTGAACTGAAAAAAAATGATGATTGAACCTAATTTCAGTGGGATACCTATGAGCGCCAGTGCGAGCTATGGCTTGTGCCGCTCAAGCTTTATTACAAACCAGAGTACCAAAATCATCAAACTCCATTTTATGGGAGTCACCGATAACGCAGTGGTAACCACTCAAGGGTGGGCGGCCTCATGCGGAAACCCCGCTGCTGCAAGCTTGGCAGCTCATCCCTGTCATTTAAAATTCTAGTTCGTTTTTTGTCTAGACGGGGTCCACTGTATCTCCACCCAAGCCTTGTTCGCTTTTCAGTAGTTTCCTCAGATACGTCACCCTATCTTCGTCGGCTCCTGATTTTACAATTACTACGATTTCATGGAAAAGCCCTTACTCTATCATTCCCTGGATCAAGATCATGCGTCGTATTTACGATTTCTCGGACACGAAAGCCTTCCCCAGATAAGCACTGACCACTGAAGATCTTTTTACCCACCCCTACTACTTGGACTCTGGCAGGAAAGGATTGGAACTTCAACACCATCGCTACTTCACACCAGAGACTGCCCAACAGAGGCCACCTTCGGTTTGACCACAGACTTCATCTTGCTTCAGATCCCTCATCTCTCGAAGGACTTCCGTAGTCGTTTGTTTTAATTGATTTCCTTAAGGCAGCCTTGATTTTGGTCTTCGCTGCTTCAGGGTAGGATAGCATTCCGCCAACTAATCATTGTAACAAAAATTAGTTTAATTTTTAATTTTATAAGTTTAATAAATTTTTAGAAGTGAGATTTTGTCATTTTTAATTTGAGTAAAATCTTGAAATCTGACATTGAAGTCTGGTCAACTTCAAGGTAGCAACTTTTGTATAAATTAAGTGCAATAAGACGGGGTGATTCTGTGAATCAAATTTTCCTTTTTTTGATCCTTGTTGTATGTGGTTGTGATTGGGTAGCCTATAAACAAGCGCCGGAAACAAAAGTGAACGACCAAGAGGAGATCGAACTCAGGCGAAAAGAAAGAAAACATCAAGTAAAAGTTATAGGAGAATTTTTTTATGAGGTTCTCATTAAATCTAGTGATACCTTGGATCATGATCGGATCTATGGGATTATGATGGTGTATTTCGTTAGCCACTATCAAGAGGGAGCAAATGCTCTCACTCAAGCCGGAATCCGAATCGCTCGTCTTTTACGTCAGAAAGAGGATGATCTAGAACTTGGTATCGCTACAAATACTGTGAATCTTTTACCAGAACAAGCAGCGAAATCTCAGCATAGATCATGTGAATCTCGGCGTAATGTGCTCTTCGATAGCGATGATGACCCCCAAAGCCAGAAAAATATTCTTAAAGGCAAGATTGTATCAGATTTTTTTAATGAGGTTATAAAAAATCTTCCAACTGAGGATATTAAAAATCGTATAGCGATCTTAGGTCTTATGATTTCATTTTTTAGCGATTGCTATCCAAAACCTCTCAGTTCTCTGCTTGAAGCTCAAGATGGTAATTCTTCTCATGAGAGAACTGATGAATCAAAAAGTGATACTGTAACCCAAACTGGACGTCCACCATCAAATAGGGAAGCTGTGCCTGGAGCTCAAGAGGCAGAGGAAACGCAGACTCACAATACTGGTTCAGAAGAGGTGAAGAGCGATCCTAGTCAAGTAATTCATGGTATTTTTGGAACAATGGGCAATGTTTCTAATACAGACGAGCAATTTGAGGCAATAAATAGAAAGCTTTCTGAAATTCAAGATTCTATTAATGAGATAAAACATGATATGGAGAGTCCTTGTGATAATATGAATCGATAAAAAATAGAAAATCTTTTGAAAACCTGAGCTAACCTGGGGATGAATTCAGATTTTAAAAAAATTTCAGGACCAATGAAACAGGCTGATCCCCGTCTGATCAGCGAGCCTAAAATTTAAACTGATTGCGAAGCCTGTGATAAACTTAGTGTGCCGAGTAGAGTCTATATTTGATTTTGTAAGTTATTTAATTCTTAAACGAATTTTTCTGAAAAGAGGAACATAGTTAGCCTGTAAAAATTTATTGTCTCCAGGGTCCTAATTCGAGGTTTGAATGAAAAAAATCATTTATGTGTTCATTTTTTACATCGCAATTTCAAATGAGTTTGCGTTTTGTGCTAAAAAATCCGAAGACAAGAATAGTCTTGCTAACAGCAAAAATACCCCCCAGGATCGTGCCATAGAGGTTATATTGAGTATGTTAGGGGATGGATCTCAAGAAATTCAAGTTAAAAAAGTACAAATTGTCAAAATCAATAGCAAGTATTGTTCTATTCACGCTGCTGTCAGCTTTTTTTATGAATCTCTTGTTGCGTTATACATGGGGGAACTTTACGATAAAGGAGGAAACCTGATAGATACTTCGATTGAGCAGAAAATCATAGAGAAGGCTCAGAAAATCGACGAAAAGTTAGACGCTGCGCTTCGGCACCTTCCAGATGAGTGTCGCGTTGCAATAAAAAATATCGATGCTTTAGTGGTAGTTCAGGATACGTGTAACCAATTAAAAAAAATTGAATCTGACTATGTTGCACTTGCAAAATCGATCCGCGATAATTACAATAATAGCGTAAATCCTCATGTAGTAGCTATTATCGCACAACTTCTTCATGAAGGACAAGACCTCTCTACTCCTTCAGTTCAGGAGCAAATCGTAAATGAAGCGCGAGTAAAGTTACTAAACTCTCATGTTGATATTCAAGCTATTGCAATTGAAGCTAGAGCTGAAGTAGAGGAAGTCATCAGCGATATGTCTCACAGATTATTAATAAATTTAACTGATTCCGTAAGAATTATTAATAATGAACGTATTCGTGAGATAAATAATATCTATTCTCATCCTCGTGTTTATGAAGTTAATAGAAGCAGAAGAATGCTGCCAAAAAATTCTGAAAAATTGACTACTAACTTACAAGAAAATCTGGAAACCTTGAACATTTCTGATGGCTGATGCTCGAAAGTGAGATCGAAGAAAAAATCAGGGTTTTACGATCTCCAACCTCATAGGGAAAAGCGATGACATCTGAAGATGCTGAGTTTTCACTAAGTCACATGAGCTTTTCTCCTCTTGCAACCAATATTTGACGCCTGAGACAAACCTTCGTTTAGCCCTCTATTCGAAAGCTCCATCCTAAGAATTATATCCTTTTTTCCAAAGTAATCATCTTTTCGGTGCCCATCCCTAAGTACCTGAAAAACTCTCTAGGAGCCACCCAACATGTTTTATTAGCAAAAAAAACTCGTGAAAGTAAAGACTCAGCGACTTTCCAGTGGAACTATGGATCGCGCCCGAAATAACTTCGTATTCTTAGAAGATTTACGACCTAGCTTTAGATCCCTATCATTCCATTATCCCAAAAGCTCATCAAAAAATAACCTTCATGGAATTTTTAAAGCTATTTGTAGCTTTTTTACATAGTTCATAAATTTTGCAAATGCTCAGGCTAAATCCATTAGTTTGCGTTTTTCAATCAATGATTTCGTGATGTTATAATGACTTAAAATAACATTTTGCGTTAATCATGTAATAGGTGGAAAAAGTTTATGTTCAATGGAATTTCATTTTGACTGATAGGGCGGATAATGAGCAATACAGTTTATATGTCAATTTCATTCACAAGATTTTTCAACCCCTCTTTAAACCAAGCAAGCAACGTAAGCAGCTTGCAACTGCCTCTAACTTGCACCCCCAAGGAAACCAAGTATCAAAATCAGAAGCCAAAAAACCTTTTTGAGATAAAAATCACTCAAGTTTTTGATACTCCTTGATTTTTAAGGGATGACAGAAAATGATTGATTTAAAGAAGCCAATAATCTCAATATGTTATAAAAATTCCAGAAAAAAACTTGAAACTCGAATTTTGCGACTACTATCTTCTCGAATATCCAATTGCACTATGGCTATCTTCAGTTCATCGAAGTTGTAATCGCTGACTTAAGCAGCATCTTGAACTCATCGTCGGTCAATTTTTTAGCGAGTACCACCTTAACTTGTACCAGTGTTGGCAATGCGTAAAATATGGTACCATTTCCCAGGAGGAGTCTGTGCAGAGGGTTGCGTTTTTTTTTCAGTTCCTGCTTCTTGCTTGTAGTACACAAAGCAGTCGCAGTCATTATATACTGGCTGAGAAACTTTGGTCTGATCGCAAGTATCAAGCCTCCGTTCAAGAATTTGAAAAAGCCTACGCTAAAGACCCCCAAAGCCTTCTTGGAAAAGAAGCTTTGTACAAAGCCGGTCTGACACAGTGCCTTTTTTTGTCTCAGTACGACGAAGCCATTGCTAAATTTAAAATGTATATCGCTGGTCATGAGCCCTCAGAGCACACTTGGAATGCCAAGCTTCAAATTGGAGAAATTTTATTTCTAAAAACGGAACAATATGGTCTTGCCATAGCACACTATCAGTCTCTTTTAGAAGAAGCACCTGATCACGAAGATGCTCCCGGCTTTTTATTCGCTATTGGAAAAAGTGCCTTTTATTCCTTCAAATTTGACCTTGCCATAGCAACTTATGAGACACTCATCACTCGTTTTGGAAATTCTGCATTTGCGAAAAACGCCGAATTTGAAATAGCAGCGACTTATTATATGCAAGGAGAGAAACGCACAGCTTCCCAAGGAAGTGCTGATATTTTTTATCAAAAAGCAAAGAAAAAATACGAACAATTTATCAAGAAATACCCTGAAAGTAGCCTCATCCCAGAAGCTCAATTTGGAGTGGCCTCTTGCTTAGAAGCCTTAGGGCATCTAGAAGATGCTATCGTAATTTATCGAAAAATTCAGAATCTTTATCCTTCTCGACATGCCATTGAAAGCAAAATAAAACGTATTTCACGAAGAATGCTCGAACAAAAAAGATCCAGGTAAGCCTCAACAAAAATGTGAAAGAACCCCCCCCAGACTCCTACAAATCTTTGCCATCACGCTCTGTCTTGATTCGGTGCAAGCTTTAGCCATGGCATCATGCATTTGAAATCAACCATGAGGTTTTTTGACTCTTTTCAGCCATTATTCTTTTTTCATCAGAAGGAGTTGCTTTTTTTGTATTTACCAGTTAGAACTTTTTGCTGGAGTTCCTGATGAAAAAAATCAAGATAGCCATATTGTTTGGAGGTAAATCGGGCGAGCATGAAGTAAGTATTGCTTCTGCTTTATCTATTTATCGTGCGTTTAATCGCAAAAAATACGAATTAACACTGATTGGAATTGACAAGCAGGGGCGGTGGTTTTTACCTGAGGAAAAAGCCTGTCTGGGTTCCGCTGATCCGATGTCAGTCAAACTCGATGGCAGAAGGGAACCAATCAGCTTAGTTGCTTTTGAGAATGAAAAACAGCTTTTTTCATTAAATCCACTAGCCAAGAAGCTTGCCGCTTCTCATTTTGATGTCATTTTTCCCGTATTGCATGGTTCTTATGGAGAAGACGGCACCATTCAAGGTCTTTTGGAACTTGCGAATATTGCCTATGTGGGTTGCGGTGTCTTAGGTTCTGTACTAGGTATGAATAAAGCTACATCGAGAAGGCTTTTTGCTGCTTCGGGAATTCCCGTGGTGGATTCTTACGTGATCTCTTATCCAGAGTTTGAAGATAATGCTCGCGCTTTTTTAGACCATGTGCATGAAAGATTTTCTTTTCCTTACTTTGTAAAACCCGTCAGTACTGGATCTTCGCTTGGGGTATCTAAGGTAAAAAACGCTAGACATGCCCTGAAGCTTTTTCAGAATGCTTTTTTATACGATACACAGGTACTGGTCGAGCAAGCTGTCAATGCTCGAGAGCTCGAATGCTCTGTGCTAGGAGGAAATCCTCCTCGTGCAAGTATCGTGGGTGAAATTATCCCGAATCATGAATTTTATAGTTATGAAGCAAAATACCTGGATAAAAAAGGAGCTTCTTTGAGCATTCCAGCACGTCTTAGTGCCTCGCTAGTAAAAAAAATTCAAATGTATGCTTTAGAAGCCTTTTCAGCGATTGGGTGCTCAGGATTAGCTCGTGTGGATTTCTTTTTAGACCGCGAAACCCAAGCATTATTTCTCAATGAAGTGAATACCATGCCTGGTTTCACTGAGATTAGTATGTATCCTAAATTATGGGAAGCCTCGGGACTTTCTTATTCTAAATTATTAGATACCTTGGTCGAACTTGCGATAAAAAGGCATCAGGAGAAAAATCGACTCAAGACTTCGTACCATTGCTCAAAAAACTAGATCTATCACTGACTGATTGTATGAAAAACATAATCCTTATTTGCATGGTGATTTTTTTATACCATTCTTCTTGGGCAATCGCTATGCACCCTGAGGCGCAAGCAAGTGATTCCAGATCGAGACTTTCTGGTTTTTTTGAAACAATCGTTAACCCCAATCAATTCTTAGAGATATTTCAAAAAGACGAGAGGGGAACGATGAAAAAACTAGAAATAGCGCATTCAAAAATAAATCCCAAGCTTTTCAGAAAAGCACCCTCAAGCATGAAAGAATTGTCTCTGAGTACAGTTACAGATCTTAATGGCAATATCCTCTCAAGCCGTCATTTCTTAAGGCATACCGCCTACTTTAACCACTTAGAAGTGTTAAGTCTTAAAAGTCAGCATATCAACGATGCGAAATTATCTATCATTGCTCAAATGGAAGGCATCAAAATCCTGAACCTCTCAAACAATCAAATCACAGGTAAAGGGTTCAAGAAGATCGCTCACATGAAAAGGCTTGAAGAGCTAGATCTCAGTGAAAACCAAGTCGGTTGCTTGGGGTCTCACGAACTCACTCCCAGCTCAAGCATAAGGCGATGCATTCTCAGGCATAATGAGCTCAGAAATGCAGATGCGAACGCCATTGCCAAAATACAAGGGATCACAGACTTAGATCTGAGTTTCAATCAGATCGGAGATTCAGGGGTGATCCCTATTGCTCGCATGCTGGGCATTATCAGGTTAAATCTTGCTAAAAATAGAATCGGGGATCTTGGGGTAAGTCATCTTGCTCACATGCAAGGAATCCTCCACTTCAATCTCAGCTTCAATCAAATCGGAGAAGTGGGGGCCGCTTCTCTTTCTCATATGCTAAGCATAACCAGCTTGAATCTTTCAAAAAATAACATCAAAGATGCAGGAGCGGCACATCTTACGCAAATGAAGGAGGTTACAGACTTAGATCTGAGCTTCAATCAAATTGAAGATCTCGGAGCCACTCATCTTGCTCACACGCAAGCAATGATCACTTTGAATCTTGCTAAAAATCAAATCGGGGATCTCGGAGCCACTCATCTCGCTCAGCTACAGAATTTGACCCTCTTAAATCTTGTTTGCAATCAAATCGGAGATCTTGGGGCAAGTCATCTTGCTCACATGGAAAAAATCACAAACTTAGATCTAAGCTGCAATCTCATCGGAGATGTCGGAGCAACTCACCTTGCGCATAGGCGAAAGCTAAGGGCCTTAGATCTGAGCTACAACCCCATCGGATATGTCGGAGTCAAGCAGATTGCTCATAGGCTAAGGATAACAAACTTAGGTCTTGCCGGAAATCAAATCGGGGATCTTGGAGCAGGTCTTATTGCTCAACTGCATGGAATCACCATCTTAAATCTTTGTGATAATCAAATAGGAATTAGGGGAGTAAGCCCTATTTCTCAAATGCTCGGGATCATCACCTTAGATCTGAGTTGCAATCACCTAGGGGATGTGGGAGTCATTCATGTTTCTCATATGACGGGAATCACCCACTTAAGTCTTGCCGGAAATCAAATCGGGGATCTCGGAGCCGCTCATCTGGCTCACATGAAGGGGATTACCTTTTTAAATCTTTGTGATAATCAAATCGGAAAGACAGGCGCAAGTCATATCGCTCAAATGCTTGGGATCATCACCTTAGATCTGAGCTGCAATCACCTAGGGGATGCAGGGTCAGCCCATATTTCTCACATGATGGGAATCACAGACTTAAATCTCGCTGGAAATCAGATCGGAGATCTCGGAACTGCTCATCTTACTCACATGAAGACAATCGCCTCCTTGCATCTTGTGAGAAATCAAATCAGAGATAATGGAGCAGCCCATATTGCTCATATGTCTGGGATTACCGACTTAGATCTGAGTTGGAATCAAATCGGGGATCTCGGGGTGACTCGCCTCGCTCAAATGCTCGGGATCATCACCTTAAATCTGACTGGAAATCCCATCGGGGATGTGGGAGCGGATTATCTTGCTTCTAGGAAGGAAGTCACTTTTTGATCGCAGAGATAATTAATTTTTATAATTTATCTCACTCAGGGAAAGCATCTCTGCTGGTTCCGCCCTTTTATGGACGAACTGTGGATCGTAAAAAATCATCGACACGACTTAAAATCAGCACATGAAACCCCAATGAATTTAATTTATTCCTCATGAAGACCCCTGTGCATGGATAACCCCCCTAAAAGGGATTGCCTCTTGCATGAATCTTCAAATTTTTTTAGTTTCCAAAGAAAAAAAAATACGGTATCAGAAGCCATGACGATTCAAAGCCTTCCAGTCACTCTGACTCAATCCTCGATCAGGTACCTAGGCGATTTGTACTTTCACTCAAAATCTGAAAATCAGCCCCTAGTCGTACTCGTTCATGAGTGGTGGGGAAAAACCTCTCAATTAGAAATGAGGGCCCGGAAGCTCACTGAAGCGCTAGGTTGTGCTAGCCTTGCAGTAGATCTTTATGGAGAGGCGAAAACTGCCTCTGATCCAGACGAAGCGTTAGCGCTTGCGAAATGCTTTTATGAGCAGCCACTAAAAAGTATGGAAATGCTAGAAAGCTTTGTCAAGCTTGCATTTGAGGAAGCTAAAAAAGTAGCATTGCACCTAGACCCTCAGCGTATCGCAGCAATAGGTTACTGTTTTGGAGGCACTCAGGTACTCAACCTTGCCCGAC
>DAISZI010000182.1:0-3944 GCA_036824885.1 Oligoflexia bacterium | reverse complement strand
ACTTCGTCGCTCAGGGGTAGCTACGTCCTGAATTCGTAATTACTTACTAGGCAAGGGGAATGTATGATACGGTTGTGTTAGGAGCAGTAATTGCTCCTCAAAAGTTGCTCAGCTCCCATGTCTTCGATACTATTTGCCCCAGGGTCTTACTAGGCTCGAAAGGGACCGAAGCTCCTGCGTCTTCGATTTGATTGTAACTAAGATCTAACTTGGTAAGCTGCCTGCAGCCTTGATGATGCTACCAATTTTTTAAATATCCTAAAGTAAGTGTTTTCTTGGAAGCCTAATTTTTTCTTTTTTCAAGTGTTTATGATTGCTTGAATGATTTCAGGTAATGCAAAAGCTATTTTCTACGAATTCTAGTTTAGATTCCATCTATTCATCTCTGAAGTTTTTAGGAATGCAAGTTCTAGTGCTCATCCTTAGGGGAGCAATCTATAGAACAGAAGGTCTCTCATGAGGGTGGTAATCTCTCCTGGATAGGAGCCTTCTCTAGCTTAGGTCAGAGGGGTTAGGTAGGGAAGACTCCGTGTTGCCTGTTTCATTTAGTAATGCGAGGGGTCATGATCTCAAATTGACATAATGCGCTAACGAGTACTTCATGCGGTGGTGGGGTTTTGATCTAGTTCTTTTTCCATGCATGGCGTTCTCTCTTGCATGGGATTGCTTTTGCTGAGCTCAGGGCTTCCTAGGTCTCACGCTATTACGCTGTGTGTCATACAAGCCTTCATGTTCTTTGCCAAAACGCACTCAAATTAATTTTTGACAGCCCAGACATAAACTCACGAGGACCTTGTTCTTTCAAAAAGGGGGGGGTGAGTTTGGGTGCCATGCTCGTGGTTTATAGTTATTTTTTTGATTTTTTCAATTCTGTAAGGAGCTGATCATGTAACTTAATTGCATTGGTTAATTCTCTTTTTTTTAGGTTTTCTTGAATCTGCTTGTATTGAGGTTGGAAGCTAGTATTTTTTTGCAATAGATGTTCTATTTTTTTTATTTCATTCCTGGCTGAGTCTACAAAATGCTGTGCTTCCCCTAACAGCGGCCTGAGAAGATGACAGCCTTCGTTGATTTCTAGAGCTTCCTTCTCTTGACAAAAGGCCTCTAATGTCAGGACTTCGCTATACAAAAGAAACGCAGGCAACAGAGGTTTCAAGTTTTCGTGGTCCACTACGAGGGTTTCGGATTGAGAAAGTTTTTTTATTTGCTTTTTAAGTTTTTTAACTTTCCTTTTTAAATGAGTAGGCGAACTTTTGGACAGAGCATATTGTTTATCAAAAAGGGCCTTTCTTTTTTCGACATACTCTTTAGCTTGCTCGAGTTTAGCGCGAGCTTCTTGGGATGCTTCCTTTCGTATTTTTTCGTAATTTTCCATAGAATGCCGAGTCAAATTAGGATCTATAGGATAATTTTCAATGTTATTTTGAATTTTCAGTATGAGATTTTCTAGTTTTCTGATCCATGCTTGTGCTGTTTCTTTTTCTTTTTTTTGGAAATAGTCGCATTGTGCTTCTTCGGTATTTTTTGTTTTTTTATGGGTGCATTCTAAAAGTTTTTTTTCTACTTCTTTTTCTGTTTTTTGGTAGCTTCGAAATCTTTTTAAGAAGCGAGAGGTTGTCTTAGTCATGCTCTCTATCGCTTGTTTTTGTCTTTCAAAAAAGCTGAGTTTATCTATTAAATTTGTTGTATTACTGCTGTTTGCATAGTACGGCATTTCTTGGTCGAGATCATCTTCTCTTGAATCATCCTCAAATGCCTGAGCTTGATAGGCAATCCATGGAATCAAAAGAAAAAATAAAAAAAACGGTTTTTTAGATGGGAGAGTCATTTTGTTTCCTTCCTGGGTGAGCAGCGAATCCTTGCTTTTAGAGGATACTTTTCTCAGCGTTTCACATGACAAAAACTGCATTTTTTCATGGGTTATCTCGCAATGAGCCTAGTATACATATTTTCAAACATCAATCGTTTTTTTAACGTTATAAAAATAATTTTCATAAAAAAGGAAGGTTTTTAGCGGAAGTTCTGTGTAGTGAAAATCAAGACTATCTACGAAAATTTTAAAAATTATCATGCAGTCATGACTGTTTTTTATTAAATTAATTAAGTTTTAATTAGGCCGATTATGGTATTCAATGATCTGAGGTGGTTATAAAAAATGAGCAAGACTTTTGACCTAATCATGTAGAACAAAGGGAGAAAAGCCTGAGCAGATCCTCATAGTCAACTGGAAATGACCCTAATCTACTTAGTGGCAAACATCAATCATTTTTTAATGCTATAGAAATAATTTTTATAACAAAAGGAGTCTAAAATCACTGTGGAGAGTGACGAGTTTTGACTTTATGCGTTATAGATTTAATAAAAATAGTTTTCATGCAACGACTTAGTATCGACTAAAAACAACTATAATCATTGTTTTTGGAAACAAAATTCTATGAATAAAATTTAATTAAGAATTACCAAGTGCTATTTTGCGATTTTTTTCTGATACAGACTCATTATTGCTGGCGCTAGCAATCATTTCATTTTTTGTCTAAGACTCTTGGGAAAGCTTAGTAAAGGGGGTTATGCAATAAAAAATGCTTCTCATCGAATCGAAGAGATTTCAGAGGTTTGTAGTTGTTTGGCATGAGTGTGGAAGAGATTTGTAGGGGTCATAAGTTTTGTGCTTTTCAAGAAATTTTCAACTTAATAAATTTATCTAGAAATAGGTCTTGTCCAAGATTAACTCTTCACTGCTTTTTCAAAAACCGTCTGCGAGTGTTTTGGCGTCTTGGACGAGCATCATGTCTTGAGGATATCAGTTCTTCCCTACGGGCAGCTTATCATGCTATGCGTTATTTTTTCTCCTACAGTGCTTCAAAGATGCTTCGGAGAAAAAATCAGATATCAGTAGATCTGATCGAATAAAAATCGCTTCTTATGGGTTTTATATTTTTTAAAATGGATAAAAAACGTGGCGGATATCTCTCTTTTTGCAAAGAAGCTTTTTATTCTGCGCTAGTTTCTTTAGCGATCAATTCTTTAAAGATGAAGAGCTCCTGCTCATCTATCTCCAAAATACGCTCAGGAACCATCTTGCTTAAGTTTTAGATAAAAAGGATTTTTACTGACTGGCGCGGTTCTGCCAGAAGCTCAACTCCCCTATGTCGAAATTACCAGGGTCCGATCAGAGGTCTTTGGGAGGAGAATGTATCTACTTTTGATCAAAATCATAAATACTACCCTTGAGCTTCGGAGGGGAAGTAAGATTTTTGCGGTTGGTTGAAGGTTTTTCTTTTGATGATCCGGTTACACCCTGAATACTTACCGCAAGTATTGCAAGTCTTTTTTTTTGAGATGGAAAATCTAGTGTCTCAGTAACCCTAGAAAGATTCCTTGTTTTTATTTTTTTCGCAAACACTTATTTTTTTAATTTTTCAATTATTCTTTTTTTCTGAAGGGAGTCCTTTGGCTTGTTTTTTTTTGCGAGTGGCGAACCTACTGGTGAAGTGATCTGAGCAATGGGTACTTGAGTGAGAGACGACGGAAAAATTCTAGATTTTGCCATCAACTTGACAATCAGTAAAAAAATCATGCTGTATTGCGTAATATGGGCTCGGGGTCACTTTTGAGTTTTAGATGGATTGAGGTATCAAGAAGTCTATCCAAGATCAAGAAAACAATGACGAGATCATCTTTTTTTAAGTGGCAGCCTTTGAAGGGGTCGTTAGCATCACTCTTCTCTTTCGGAATTACGTTTACTCAGCTCAAAGCATCTGAATGCATTGAATATGTAACTTTAAGAGTTAACTGAAGCTTCTCCGAAAAAGCATCCAAAGTTGATTAGAAATTAGTGATGGAATTCTGAGTGTTAGGAGGGTTTTCAAAAAGATGGTTCAGGAAGCATGGTGGTTCAGCAGCGTCAGGCTGCTTAAGGTTTGACTGGGCGAGGGTAAGTGGGG
>DAISZI010000181.1:1524-3946 GCA_036824885.1 Oligoflexia bacterium | reverse complement strand
AAAACAACGAGCAACGAGGCATAGCAGAACACACAACAAAAACAAACACCGAAGACCAACGACTCAGAATCACAACAAGCAAACAGTGAACCGTAATCACAAATATAACAAACATGGAAGAGATGCTGCGCTTCTTGCAATAGCAAATCAAGTTTCTAGTGCGTTGCAGACGTGTGATACGACGAAGACCTGCTCTCAATATATTAAAAATGGTGAACCTCTAACTGTGTACAACGTTGTTGGAGGAGACAATACTGGAACTGATGGCTTGCTTTCAACTTCGAGAAATCCATGGAATAACTTACCTTGGCAAGCAGCAGTGCAAGATCCTATAACCTATGCTTGGGGTTTTGGAATTATGGGGGCATTTGGAGATGGTATTGGGCAAAATAGTCAAACAGGTTGCAATGGTGCAGGTCAGTTGGTTTTAGCAGGAAATGGTTACTTTACTAATTGGCAAATTAATATACAGAATGGCATTCAGATTATTGCCTGTACCTCAGCAAATCCAGGCGGTGATCCTAATTCACCAGCCCCTTTTGCAATTATTAATACTCCTACTATTAATCAAAACTAAATAACTTTATTGCACTTTAAAATTTAAAAATTTAGAAAGATATCTTCTAAATTCTTTGTAAAAGTTTGAGAATTAAATAATAGACTAGAAAATCTATCTTTATCTAAGCTTTTTTTAATTCTAAGCAGCTTTTTTTTGTTTGTAGCAAGGTCGATTGCAAGAGCCTCATAATCTCTAAAACATTCTACAATTAGGTCTTCATTTAATAGCTTTAGGAAGCTACCACACACTCGGCTAGGAAAAGATTTTCCTATTCTTGTAACAATTGGTAATCCCATCCATAAAGCATCTGTAGCTACTGTGTGGGATGTGTACGGAAATGTATCTAAGAATAGATCAGGATATTGAAACCAAGACAGATAGTTATTTAATGAACTAAATCTAGTAAAAATCAAGCGATTATTGTTTAAATTTCTAGCTTTTGCTTCCTTAATAAGATTCGTCCGTGTGCTATCGTTTTTAATAATAAGCCATAGAACACTATTTTCAACTTTCTTTAATATTCTTACCCAAGAATCAAATATCTCCGGTGTAATCTTATAGCTATTATTGAAACAACAAAAAATGAATGCATCATGAGGCAGACCTAATTTATCTAAACTACTATTATCTTGGATTGATTCACCAATTTTGAGAACGTGATGAGAATTCACGAAATAAGAATCAGGTAGGTAGATAATTTTTTCAGTATAGAATTTTTTTAATTCTTCAGGGATTACAGTTTTATCAGCAATAATATAATCGTAATAAGCAGCTCCAATTGTGCCTGGATACCCTAAGAAATTAATTTGGACTGGCGCTATGCGATAAGCAAAAATACCGATCCTCATGTCTGTAGATAAACCATTTAAGTCGATTGCGATATCAAGCTCAAGGTTTCTGCAATATTTAGCAATTTCGATATCAGACTTTCCTGTGAGATCTATGAGTTGAGATAAATCATCCTCAATATTTTTATAAACTTCGTCTTTTTGAGGTGAGTTAAAGGTAATGCCAATAACTTCAAACTTTTTTTTATCATGGAACTTAAATAGTCCAGATATGAGGTATGTAAGTGAAGACTGATTAAAACTTGATGCAATGTATGCAATGCGTATTTTTTCCTTTTTAGCACGTTTAAAAATTGGACCCAAAATATTATTTTCAGGATACATTTTATCGGCTAAGTTTTTTGAGGTTTTGAGTTGTAATTCAGGATCATCAATTGTTAAAAGTGGCGTGAAGGGGTTTCTAATAATTTCACCCTGATTAATTTTAGTTTTTAATTTAGATACATTTTCTTCGTAATCACTCCAGTCACATATAAGTAGCTTCTCATACATTTTTTGAGACAATAAATGATATTTATTCTCATCAATTTTTTCGTAATCATTAATAGCTAATTGGTGTTCGTTAATCTTAGAGTATGCTTGAGCTCTATAAAAATAGGCTTGATCATCATCTGGATTTAAATCAATGACACTTGAAAAATCAGAAATTGCCTCTTTAAATAAATGAATTTGTAACTTTGTATAACCACGATTGAGAAAAGTATTTGAAAAATCAGGTTTTAAATTTATAGCTACAGTGTAATTACTGATAGCTTCCTTGAATCTTTGGAGTGCATTAAGCACAATACCTCGGTTGTAAAATAGTTCAGCGTTTTGATTATTAATTTCTTCAGCTTGGTCAAATTTTTCTAGCGCTTCTTCATAGGATTGCTTTTGCCCAAGAAGAGTACCAAGTAGTATGAGTATATTAAAGTTTTTAGGCTCGGACTTTAGGGCCTTTTCGTAGTTCTCTTGAGCCTGATTTAAATCGCCATCTTTATGAAATTGATAGCCTTTTTCAATGATTAATTTATTT
>DAISZI010000181.1:0-1424 GCA_036824885.1 Oligoflexia bacterium | reverse complement strand
ATTTAAATCGCCATCTTTATGAAATTGATAGCCTTTTTCAATGATTAATTTATTTGTGTCATTCATATTAAGTTTTGTAATACTTTAATAGAGTCGATGCTAGGTAATCAGGACCAAAATCTATTTTTAAGGATGTTATCAAAGACTCGATAGGCTTAATATCAATTTCATAATTTGAGCCTTTTTTAATCTCTTTGTAGATAGCAGATTTTCCTATTACAGTTTCCATTTCGTTTACAATTTTAGTGATCTGATAATTATTAGGATTTGCGATATTGATTGAAGTATTCTCAAATGAATTAGATTCGATAACTTTTTTAGATAGTTTCACTACATCGTCTATATCAATAATATTTCTATAGGCATCAAGCCATAAATCGAAAATTTCTTGGCGCTTAATTTTTGAGCATAGAAAATTTAAAAGGGTATTCTGATTTAGAGATCTGCCTGAAATATTTGGCAGTCTTAAAATTAAGAAGTTAGGATGTGTTGAAATTAATTTTTCCATATCAATTTTATGTTGAATATATGGCGTTATGTCAGAGATATTTTGATTTAAAGCGCTACATGTACTGAAGTAAACTAATTTTGAATTGGCAATATCAACTTTGAGTATTTTTTCAATTAGATGATATTCACGTTTAAAATCATGAGTGTTTGTATTTGATGAATTAGAAGTGCCAGATGCGAAAATATTAATAGACGCATCATTTTGATATAGATCCATGAATGAATTTGCAATAAAACCTGAGCCAATGATCATTTTAAGAATTTTTTCATATTTTAGTTTTATAAAATATCTTATAATGAAGATTCAAGTTTTAATAGGAATTCGCAATTAAATATGATGAAAACATTTATCAAGTTTATTTCTATTTCATTAATTTGTTTAGTTAACCTTAGTTTTGCTGCTGATACAAATATGATCCAGAGCCTTGAGGGAAAGGTTTTAATAAATAAGGTGTCTGCAGTTAAAGGTGCTTCTATTAAATCCGCTGATGAAATTACAACGCTCGCTAATAGCAAAGCTGTTGTGTTATACGAAAACGAAGTCTACCAAATACGAGAGAATACAACCTTCGTTCTTCCAAGTGGCGTCAATAAAGATAACACTTCTAATTTAGTCACAGGCTCAGTCTTGGCAGCCTTTACACCAGGCAAGCCTCGTAAAATGAAAATAGGTGGCCTTGCTACACTCTCGATTCGGGGTACAGGCATATATGCAAGAAGTGATAACGAAGGTGTGCACTACTGCTTGTGCTACGGGCACTCAACTTTGGCATCACACGACCATTCAGTCGATTTAGATACAGCAAGTAAATTCCATAAAGATTTAATTGTTTTAAAAGATGGCAATATCCGAACCCCGAAATTTACGGAACGAAAATTGGATCACACAAGTCTCGAGAATATTGA
Organism: Oligoflexia bacterium; assembly: GCA_036824885.1. Lineage (GTDB taxonomy): Bacteria > Bdellovibrionota > UBA1018 > UBA1018 > UBA1018 > DAISZI01. The sequence continues at coordinate 8 of DAISZI010000181.1, read as the reverse complement.
GCTTGAAA
>DAISZI010000180.1:0-3951 GCA_036824885.1 Oligoflexia bacterium | reverse complement strand
TGGCAACTGCCGAGACTAATTTAGCCCCATCTTTGGCAATCCCCCCAGCCTCGTATTTTCTTCCTACCATAAATCCTGTGATATTTTGTAAAAACAATAGAGGGATCTTGCGTTGACAACAAAGTTCAATGAAGTGAGTTGCTTTTAATGCGGATTCGCTGAAGAGAACTCCATTATTCGCTACAATGCCCAAAGAATAACCCCAGACATGAGTGAAACCACACACTATGGTTTGACCATAGTTGGCCTTGAAAGGTTGAAACCGGCTTCCATCCACCAAACGAGCGATGATTTCGTGGACATCGAAAGGAATTTTTGAGTCCTCAGGCAGAATGCCGTAGATCTCTTCTGCATCGTACAGGGGGGCTTCTAATGAACGCTCGGGCGTTAAGAGGGGAGGTTTTCTTGGGATATGGGCCAGTATCTCTCTTGCCATTTCAAGGGCATGAGCTTCGTTTTTTGCTAGATGGTCCGCAACCCCTGAAGTCTGGGTGTGCAATCGAGCACCTCCCAATTCTTCCTCACTGACGATCGCACCTGTAGCCGCTTGTACTAAAAGAGGACCTCCTAAAAAAATCGTCCCTTGATTTTCAACTATTATAGTTTCATCAGCCAGGGCTGGGATATAAGCGCCTCCTGCGGTACAAGAGCCCATGACAATGGCAATTTGAGGAATGCCCTGAGCAGACATTTGGGCTTGATGGTAAAAAATTCTGCCGAAGTGCTCTCGATCTGGAAATACTTCCGATTGAAGGGGTAAAAATGCCCCTGCTGAATCTACTAGGTATAAACAAGGAAGATGGTTCTCTTGAGCAATTTCTTGTGCTCGGAGGTGTTTTTTTAGGGTCAGGGGGAAATAAGCACCCCCCTTGCAGGTTGCATCGTTTGCGATGATCATGGTTTCTTTTCCATGCACCGTGCCGATTCCTGTGATGATTCCAGCACTAGGAGATGCTTGATTGTATAAATTCCAAGAGGCTAAAGCAGAAAGCTCTAAAAAGGAGCTTCCAGGATCTATGAGTAGTTCAATGCGTTTTCGAACGAAAAGTTTTTGATTTTTTTCATGTTTTTTTCGTCCAGGCCCACCTTGCGCTACTAGCACAAGTTTTTCTTGAAGTTCTTGTGCTAATTGACGATGAAATTTTTTTCTTTTTTGAAATTCTGGAGAATGGGTTTTGACTTGTGAGTGTATTACCATGAGTCTGCTGCTATCTAAATCTCATTTTTGTGCTCTGTCAAGCTTGCTTGTCTGAATACAAAAAAAGTCATAGAATCCCAGAATGGTTGTTTTAAAGCAGAACCTCGATGCCCGGGGGGTTTTATGGATTACTTTGAATCGTCCTGATCAGTGCAATGCTCTGAATCAGCCGTTGGTTCAGGCATTGCGTGAAGTTTTTGAAGTGCAGGTACCAGACTCTCAGGTCCGTATGGTCATTCTTCAAGGGGAAGGCAGGGTTTTTTGTGCGGGAGTAGATTTGAAGTGGACACAAAAAGCAAGGTATCTGGAAGAACAAGCGAATCATCAAGAAACAAGATTTTTTGCTGACTTATTTTTGAAGATGAGTCAGTGCTCGAAACCTCTGCTAGGCGTCGTTCATGGGGCCGTGCTCGGGGGTGGCATTGGGCTTTTCAGTGTTTGTGACATCGCAATTGCGGTGAAAGGGACTCGATTTGCCTTCAGTGAAGTGAGATTAGGGCTTGCCCCTGCCTGCATTGCACCTTTTATCTTAGCTAAAATAGGTCTTTCTCATGCGAGAGAGTTGTTTTTAACCGGGGCTTCTTTTGATACGAAACGTGCTTTTCAGATGGGTTTAATTCATGCTGAGGTTGCTCAGGATCAGCTTTCTGAAGTGATTCAAGGGTATATTCAGCATCTTTTACAAGGAGGACCTCGTGCTTTAGAAGCGATAAAATCCTTACTCAGATCTTTCGATCAGCAGGATTTAGCATCTTATGCTCATATTTTTGCTCAGTTGCGTGTTTCTCCAGAAGCAACTGAAGGAATTAATTGTTTTTTAAAAAAAGAAAAACCTTCTTGGTTGCTTCCATGAGAAAGGTTTTAGTTGCCAATCGTTCTGAGGTTGCTTGCCGTATTTTTCAAACCTGTCGTGAAATGGGATTTCAAACAGTAGCAGTGGTGGCTCCAGGAGATGAGCAAAGTCGTCATGTTACTTATGCAGATGAGATTCAGCGGGTTTCAAGTTACCTTGAGATCGATGCTCTTTTAAAGGCAGCCAAACGAAGTGGGGCATTTTATATCCATCCTGGTTATGGTTTTTTATCAGAGTCTTTTTTATTTGCTGAAGCTGTGGAGAAGGCGTGCTTGTGTTTTATAGGGCCTCGTTCTGAGACGATTCGGAAGATGGCGGATAAAGTGGAAGCGAAACTTTTTGTTCAAAAGCTTGGTATTCCCGTTTTACCCTTTGTGGTGGTGAGACCAGGAGAAGATCTCTCTCAGGCTGCTCAGGGTTTGGGCTATCCTTTATTAGTGAAGGCATGCGTAGGGGGTGGAGGTAGGGGGATTCGTCGGGTGGAAACTTCCAACGAAGATCTTTTAGGGCTTGCTGCAAGTGCCAGTACTGAGGCTTCTTGGGCATTTGGAGAAAGTAGTTTTTTTTTGGAACGTCTGCTAAGGCCTGCGAGGCATTTAGAAGTACAGATTTTTGGGGATGGAAGGGGGGGGGTATGGCATTTTGGTGAGCGTGAGTGTTCTTTACAGCGCAGGCATCAAAAAATTTGGGAAGAAGCTCCTGCATCCTCGCTCAGGGAAGAAACCAGAGCACTATTGTTAGACGCTTCGTTAAAGATAGGTCAAGCCATGGCCTACCGGGGGGTTGGTACTTTAGAATTTTTAGTAGATGCATCGGAACAGTACTATTTTCTAGAGATGAACACCCGGCTTCAGGTGGAGCATGCAGTGACGGAGCAAGTGAGTGGTGTGGATTTAGTAGGCCTTCAAATGGCGCAGGCATTGTCTAGTTTGATCCTGGTGGAGTCCGTGCAACCCAGGGGGCATGCTATCGAAGTGAGGCTTTGTGCTGAAGATGCTAGTTCTGGTTTTATTCCGACTTCTGGATCTATTGAGGTCCTGAGTTTTCCTACGGGAGCGGGTATTCGTGTGGAAAGCGGTGTGGAATGCGGGCAGCTCATAGATGCTCGTTTTGATTCACTCTTAGCGAAGATCATTGTGCATGCGCCTAGCCGTTCTCATGCTTTAGCGCGATTGCGCTTTGCCCTTGAGGAAACCGTACTCTTGGGGATTAAAACCAATCAAAATTATTTACGTGTTTTATTGGAGGATCCTCAAGTTCAATTGGGTAGGGTGCATACTTCTTTTTTGGATGAGTTTTCCTACACTGAGGTTTTGCCTCAAAAAGAAGATCTTGAATTACTCTGCTCTTTTCCCACTCAGAAGCCTGAAGTTTTTTCAAAAAACCCCTCTCCTTGGTTTCATTCTGAATCAAGAAGGTTTGTTTGAGAAGCGTCCAGGTCCAAGGAGTTTCGTTTACCCTTCCTTCTGAAAGCACTTGGAAGATTGAATTGCGCCCCGGAGGGTGGTTGGTGGGAGAGAGTGCAGATGGTAGACGCCGTCGTTGGAAGGTCCAGGAAGGCAATTCACGAGTGCTGGTCAGTTGCCGAGGTTATACTTGGTCGGCAGCATGGGTTTCCGAGGTTGAATCAGAGAGACAGGTGCTCTCGGATCAAATAGTGGCCTCTTTGCCTGGCAGCATTCGTAAAGTTTGGGTAAAGCCCGGACAAGAGGTAGTTGAAGGAGATCCGTTGGTGCTTATGGAAGCCATGAAAATGGAGTTTTGGATGCAAGCGCCTTGTGCGGGAAGGATTGAGGCTGTTTTCGTGCAAGAAGGACAATGTGTTGAGTTGGGAGAGGTGCTTTTAAAGTGGTGCTCTTCTGATAAATGATGCTAGAATGCGCGCAAGTTTAATTCATTC
>DAISZI010000179.1:0-3953 GCA_036824885.1 Oligoflexia bacterium | reverse complement strand
CATGAAAGTACTTATCTTTTTTTGGATGTCGATTTTTTTCCACTATTCTTTTTTAGCTATTGCTATGCATCATAATAGTGAAGTTGAACCCGCTATTTCAAGTCAGTCTGAATTTTTCAAGTTTTTTGAAACAACCATTAATGATACGATGTTCTCTGAAGTTCTTCAAAAAGATTCTATTAAAAAATTAGAAATTTCACGTTCGAAAATTGATCCTGATCTATTTATAAAACTATCTGCAGATCTTAATGAACTGCTACTTGACTCAGTAACAGACCTTAATGGTAATATGATTTCGATTCGTCATTTTTTAGCGAATACCGAATATTTTAATAATTTAAAAATCCTAAGTCTTAAAAATCAGCACATAGGTGATCCCGAAGTATCTGTGATCACTCAAATGCGAGGACTCAAAATTCTTAACCTACCAAACAATCAAATCACAGGCGAAGGGTTTATGAACATTATTCAAATGCAGGGACTTGAAACATTAGATCTCAGCGAAAATCAAATTAGCTCATTGGAATCTGCAATACTTATTCAAAGACCAAAGATCAGGCAATTAAGTCTCAGATGCAATCAGATAGGCAATTTAGAATTATTTCATATAGCTCAAATGAAAGAGATTACAAGTTTAGATCTTGGTTCTAATCAAATAGGAGAAGCTGGAGCGGCTCATATTTCTCAAATGCAGGGACTTAAAAAATTAGACCTTTCCGACAATCAAATCGGAGATGAAGGGATTGCGCACATTGCTCAAATGCGGTTTTTTTCAAGATTCAATTCTTCTGAAAATCAAATCAATGATCATGAGTTTTCCGAATTTTTTGTCATGGGAGGAATTACAGACTTGAATCTCAGCTCTAATCACATAGGCGAAGCAGGCGCTTTCAGTCTTTCTCAAATGAGAGGGATTAAGACTCTTGACCTCAGTTCTAATCAAATAGGAGATACCGGTGCTTCTCACATTGCTCATATGCAGGGAATCACCCACTTGAATCTTAGCTCTAATCACATAGGAGATACTGGCACTTCTCACATTGCTCACATGCACGGAATCACCCACTTGGATCTTGCTGACAATCACATCGGATCCGTTGGGGCTAGTGTCATTGCTCAAATACAGTCTATGACCAGCTTGAATCTCAGCTCCAATCAAATAGAAGAAGCTGGCGCTTTTGATATTGCTCAAATGAATGGCCTCACCCATTTGAATCTTAGCTCTAATCGTATAGGAGATACTGGCGCTTCTCACATTGCTCACATGCACGGAATCACCCACTTGAATCTGAGCTCTAATCAAATAAAATATACCGGTGCTTCTCGTATTGCTCAAATGCAAGGAATTACCCACTTGAATCTTGCTGACAATCACATCGAAATCGCTGGAGCTAGTGCCATTGCTCACATGCAGGGAATAACCAGCTTAAATCTGAGCTCTAATCAGATAGGAGTCGCTGGGGCTTCTTTCATTACTCAAATGCACGAAATTACCGACTTGAATCTCAGCTCCAATAACATAGGAGATACTGGGGCTAGTGCCATTGCTCACATGCAGGGAATTACCACCTTGAATCTCAGCTCTAATCAAATAAAAGATGCTGGCGCTTCTCATATTGCTCAAATGCAGGGAATCACTCACTTGAATCTCAGCTCCAATCATCTAGGAGATGCTGGAGCTTTTCACATTGCTCAAATGCAGGGAATCACTCACTTGAATCTCAGCTCCAATCAAATAGGATCAGTTGGAGCTTCTCACATTGCTCACATACAAGGAATCACCCACTTGAATCTCACCTTAAACCACATAGGAGCAGTTGGAGCTGCTCACATTGCTCACATGCAGAGCCTGAGAAACTTGAATCTCAGCTCGAATAAAATAGGATCTAGCGGAGCTTTTCACATTGCTCAAATGCAGGGAATTACTCACTTGAACCTCAGCTTCAACCAAATAGGAACACCTGGGGCTTCTCACATTGCTCGAATGCAGGGCATAAGAGACTTGAATCTCAGCTCCAATAAAATAGGATCTGCTGGAGCTTCTCACATTGCTCACATGCAAGGAATTACCCACTTGAACCTCAGCTCTAATCAAATAGACGAATATGGAGCAGCTCATATTTCTCAAATGAAGGGAATCACCAAATTGAATCTCAGTTTCAATCAAATTAGATCAGCTGGATCTGAACACATTTTTCGAATGAAAGCAATTGCCAACTTGAATATTCAGTCTAATCAAATCATTGGACATTCTAAAGCTACTAAAATATAGAAATTTGCTCTTTATTTTAATACTCTCTTCTCACGCATTCAGCATTGTATCTTGGTAAAAAGATCTTTTGTCCATCAACGATGCTATCGGTGAGAACTTCCCCCCACCAGAATTGAAACTCTGGCTTGCGGGTCTTTTCTTTTCAATCAAGACTACGATTTTGTTCTACTTCTATTGCTCTTTTTTAATTTATTAAATTTACTTCATTTTCAGATAGAAAGAATCAACCACCTTCACTCTATGGCAGAAACTTCAACACAACTAGAAGCTCATCTGCCCCTGAATTACACCTGGGTACGATCACCTTGACGGATCCTCCACATCGACTTCCTGATCCCGTCGGCTACCTGTGGCAACGTTTTGAAAGAACAAGCAAAAGAAGCAAGTGCAAACACTGCTGAGGACAGAAACCACTTACCGAGAAATCGAGCCTAAGCAAAACTCAGCAACTATACTCGAAATTTGAGGAACACAAGATCAAAAAAGACCATTCGAAAGGTCTGGCCTAGTTCGAGGGCCGAAAATGCTCAAAGCGATCTAATCCCTGTGCTCGCATCGAACTGAAAATTTCCCAACAAGCTTCACCAGCGTGTGAGGCACACCGGAAGTGAATCAACATCCAATCCATGAAGCGCTTCATGCAAGGGCCGAAGAGTCACGAACCGAGATTTTTACGTGCTTGAGTTTTTGCTGGGAAAGAAGCTCAAGTGAACTTCCGTACCTGTTTGTCATAACACTGAAGTGCTCTGGAAAATCGTTCCGAAAAGTTGTTTGAAAAACCAGTCAAGTGGATAAACCCGCAGAAGGAGGCTTTCATTTGACGGATATCCACTTTTCCAGGCTTCCTCATAATCCATTCCGAGATCTTTTTGGGGTCTTCTTACTTTGACACAACTTGGTGATTGACCTCGTCAATGTACCAAACTCGAAACAGAATTTATTTGAATGCGCATCACAAAAAACCCGAGACACATCAATCGATCCAGCAAAGTTACTTTTTCAATCCCACCGAAGCGATTCCTTTCGTATTCAACAATAAAAATTGACTTTAACGCATGGCAGCGACTTCACTCAGGTTCAAGTTCATGCGTTTTTCCATTCATGAAAAAGAAGCTCATTGAAATCACCTAAGAAACTAAAAAAAGTTACAACGAACGCTGATCTCCACGAAACCCAGCAAGTAGCTGAAACTACTTCTTCATTCAAAATAAATAGATAAAACAAACTAAGATCTGTCCAAAAAGAGCAAAAGATGGTTGACTACAACAAGAGAAAAGAATCTCTAGATAAGATTCTACATTCTATGGTATCTCGGACTTTAGTGTATGAAAAATATGAGAAAAACAGTCTTCCTCATTTTCGGTTTAGCCATCGGTGCCAGTCATTTATTGGCTCGACCACCCGCAGATACTCACACTCATCAGCTATTAGAGGGTAGTTACGATGAAGAACCCAACTTGGAACCTAATGGCAATACCGATTACCATGAGATCAGCAAAACGCTTTCCTCTCTAAAAAATACTACTTCTTTCACCGAAACAGTCCAAATACTTAAAAATGCTGTCAATCTGCTTCGATTTCGAGTGCAATGTGACCAAGGAGGTCGCTGATATGTGCGACTGCGGTACGTTTAACACGCATGTGCTTACCCAACTCCTAGAACTCATCGGAAGTGAAATCG
>DAISZI010000178.1:0-3954 GCA_036824885.1 Oligoflexia bacterium | reverse complement strand
CATCCACCGAGCTTGGGGCCAATGCTTGAGCTCGGAGGCATTCAAACTCCAAGGTTCTCCTTCGGGGACTCCTACTCCCAATTGTTCTGCCCAAGATACCGGACGTGCCAGTATAGCAGGGAGGATCTGGGCCAAAATACTTTTATAAGCCAGAGGCACCTGAGATAATGCCGTGTCTAAGTGTATCGGAGAATCAAATAGCTTTTCCCAAGTCTTTTCGAAGGCTTCTAGGATCAAAGAAGCTCTCACCGAAGGTTTTTCATGATCTTTCACGTTACCACCATTTTTTTTGAGAAATTAGCTGAAATTCTTATTTATATCAAGTAAAAAAACAGAAGAATAAACTTATTCACTTTTGATGAACGTGAAAAAGTTCCTCAGAGAAGGGTTGTGTGACTGCAGAGAAAATCATTTAAAATAATTTATTTTTTTCAGCAATAGGATGGATTTTAGCTTTTGACTTCGGTCGTTTTCATGGAGTCCTCTGACTTCAACTGACAAACAGTGGATCTCCTTCTTTCTTCAAGGAAATAATGTCTTTTTGAAACAGTATTAATAAAATTAATGACGAATCTTTTTTCAGCTTTTCGCAGATTGCCTATAAATTTTGTGATTTACGTTCTGAGCCAATGAACAAGCATTCACCTGAAGATTCTCTTTTTTTTAGGGGGATGTTTTACCAAATATTGTGATTTAAAAATACTTTATCAGCATTTCACATGGCGTGATTGGAGTTCCAGTTTTTTTTAAGATAATCTCAGGTTTGTATTTGAAATAGTTTAGGGACGGGCGTTGATTTTAAACTCTTTTTTTTGTATGTTCTATCGCTTTTTGCTTGAGTTAGGAAGATCATTCTAGGGAATGAAGTTCATGAGGTTTTACGGTTGAAGAAGACCTTTTTTTAACCTTTTAGAATCTGAAAATTTAGTGATAGGCTTCCTATGAGGTTAACGTGCAGGAATTAGAGCAATTGGACGTTCGAGAAAGCAAGAAAAGAAAAAAAGAGGTGGCTTTGATTGTCTTGCTGGCCATTGTTTTTTTATTTCTTACTTTTGCTGAATTTGAGTTGAGTCGGGCTTCAAGTACTCTTCCTTTTGTTACTTCTATTTTTTTCTTCGGTCTTTTGAACGTCAATATCATTCTTTTGATTGGGTTGATGTGGCTGATCTTTCGCAATGTAGGTAAACTTTTCATTGAAAGGCGAAGTAAGCTTTGGGGCGCTCGGCTTAAGACGAAATTAGTCATTGCTTTTTTTTCTTTCTCAATTATTCCGACTTTAGTTTTATTCGTTATTTCGGCGATGTATATTCATTCAAGCTTTGATCAGTGGTTTTCTTTAAAGATTCAAAATACGTTGCAAGCTTCTCTTGAAATTACGGGGACTTATTATCGCAATGGGGAGCGCATGGGCATGCACTTTGCGAAGCATATTGCTCAAAAATTGCAAAATCGGTTTAAAAAAAATCGGGGTTGGTATCCCTGGATTACGCATGTTTTAGAGATGGAGCGTAGTCTTTTGGATTTAGATTCTGTGGAATTTTATCCTCATCCTTTAGAAGAGCGAATTTCCGCAATGGAAATGACGCAAGAGCCCTTGAGGGTTTATCCTCGCTTGTCGCTTGATCTTCTGGATCAAGCCTTTTCAAACCATTCTGTGTCTGTTGTTCAGCATGTAGGATCAGGAGATCTCATTCGTTGCTTAGTTCCTGTTATTTCTAGAAAAAAAGTCCTTGCGGTATTGGCAGTCAATTCCTATGTTCCCTTGAGTTTGCTTAATAAAGTAGATGAGATTTCAAGTGTTTTTCATGATTACCAAGAAACTAATCCTCTGAAGTATTCGATTAAAACCACTTATTTAGTAATTTTAATTATGATCACTTTAGTTATTCTTTTTGTTGCCATTTGGATTGGGCTTTATATGGCTAAGGAGCTTACGGATCCTATTGAGCGGTTGGTGCTAGGGGCTCAAGCGGTGGGAGGGGGAAATTTGGACGTGAGCATTTCCTCAGCAGGTTATGATGAAATTTCGGTGTTAGTTGATTCGTTTAATAATATGACTCAAGATCTTCGAGAAAGTCGTGAGCATCTCATTCAAGCGGGTGCGGATTTAGAGAAACGGCGGTTGCAGCTTGAGGCCGTTTTGGCGAATGTGGAAACGGGAGTGATTGCTGTCGATCGAAGTGGTGAACTGACGACCTTTAATCGTGCTGTTTCTGAGCTTTTTCAAATTGAGCCAGAGGCTGTTTTAAATCAGCATTACACGCGTTGTTTGGATGGACAGAAAGCTCCTTTAATCGGATTAATCGATCAGGCTTTTGCTTTGGGTCATGATGTTTCTCAGGCTCATGAAAGTATTCAGTGGATCTTTCAGCAGGAGGATCAATGGAAAACCCTAGTGGCTGTGGCCACCTCCCTTCGTCAGGGGGAGGGGGTTGTGGTGGTGATTGATGATGTCACGCATCTGATGAAGGAGCAAAGGGAGATGGCTTGGAGGGAGGTGGCCAGGAGGATTGCTCATGAAATTAAAAATCCCCTCACCCCTATCAAGCTTTCTGCTCAGCGATTGCAAAGAAGGTGTGCAGCGCTGAGTGATTCTGATACCAAATTGCTTCAAGAATGCACAGAGACCATCATCAGGTATACGGATGAGCTTAAAGAAATGGTGAATGAATTTTCTAATTTTGCCCGTTTTCCTGAATCCTCTCCTGCTCCTCATGCCTTGATTCCTGTTTTAGAAGAAGTGGTCGCGCTTTATCGACAAGCACATCCTGAAATCGCGATTCAAACGCAGTTTGATGAAAAAGTGCCTGTTTTTGCATTTGATCGGGATCAAATCAAAAGAGTGATGATCAACTTATTTGATAATGCGGTGGCTGCTTTGGAGAAGCAAGTTTCTTGGAAGGTGATTCGCCTTCAGTTGCATTACGATGAGTCCCTTCAGATGGTCGCTATTACTATGGAGGATAATGGGCCAGGAATGGACGAAAGTGTGAAAAGAAGGCTTTTTGAGCCTTATTTCTCGATGAAGGAGGGGGGCACTGGTCTGGGGCTGGCTATTGTCAAGCGTATTTTGAATGATCATTCGGGTTTTATTCGAGTGAAATCGAAGTTAGGGGAAGGCACGCAATTTCTGATAGAATTGCCTGCCGGGCCTTTGAAGGATTTTTTGGTGCGATAAGATGCGAAGTATTTTGGTGGTGGATGATGAGTTGGGTATTCGGAAATCTCTGGAGGGGGCTTTAAAAGATGAGGGGTATCGGGTTTTACTTGCAGAAACAGGACAGCAAGCCCTTGAGATGATTGCTTCTGAGAAGCCTGATTTGGTGCTTTTGGATATTTGGATGCCAGGGATGGATGGCATGGAAACCTTAAGTCAGCTGAAGGCTCGGTGGCCTCATCAAAGTGTTTTGATGATGTCAGGGCATGGGCGTATTGAAATGGCGGTGAAAGCCACGAAGCTCGGGGCTTTTGATTTTGCAGAAAAACCTCTTTCTCTGGAAAGGCTTTTAGTCCTTTTTCAAAATGTTTTTAATTTAAAAGATTTAGAAAGAGAAAATGATGCCCTTCGGCAGCAGCTGCAAAAAGGTCAGTCTTTGCTGGGAAGAAGTGCTCCGATCCGAAGTTTACTTGCTTTGATTCAGAAAGTAGCGCCTACCATGGGTTCTGTGTTGATCACAGGAGAAAATGGAACAGGCAAGGAGCTTGTTGCTCAGAGTTTGCATCGTTGGTCTTCACGGCATGATGAACCTTTCATTGAGGTCAATTGTGCTGCTATCCCCGAAGAGCTGATTGAAAGTGAGCTTTTTGGACATGAGAAGGGGGCTTTTACTGGAGCAACCCAGCTTCGTCGAGGGAAATTTGATCTGGCCCATGGGGGGACGCTTTTTTTGGATGAAATTGGGGATATGTCTCTGAAAACTCAGGCAAAAATTCTTCGCATCTTGCAGGAAAAAA
>DAISZI010000177.1:0-3980 GCA_036824885.1 Oligoflexia bacterium | reverse complement strand
GGGATCACGAGGCTTCTTTATTGGCTGCAAGTTTGCTTGCTCGGCTGGGTTTTTCGGTCATTTGGGTGGAGCAAGGATCTTATTTGAAGCCGATTTCTGAAAAACCCTGGGATCCTGAGCCTAATTTTTTATTGGGTATGGGTTCTCAAGGATCCCAAGACGGTCTGCTGGCACAGTGTTTGCGGTTCATTGGAGCAGCGCAAGATCTTGACTATCAGAAAGCTTCTTGTTTACAAGTTTTCACACCCCAAGTACGCTTATTTTGGGATGAGAAAAGATGCTTTTTGAGTGAAAAAAATGAAAGAGGATTGCAGGTTTCTGATGGGGAGCGTGTGATTAAAAGTTTCAGACGAGTGGAATCAGAATGGCTTGACTTTTGGAATCGCTTAGAGATTACCTCATGGCAGGATGAAGCATCAGAAGTGCGCAATTTTCTTATCAAAAGACCATGGCATTACAAAAATAGGATGAAGTCTTTGTCAAAAAAACTTCGGAATACCCGTGAGCTTTTTTCAGCCGAAAGTGAAAATTTAGAGCGAGGTATTTTTTATCAAGTTGTTTCTCATTTTCAGGAGCAACCAAAAGTGCCTGAAATACTTCAGCTTCTGATGTTGGAACAAACAGCTGTTTCTTTTCCCGGAGGATTAAATTCTTATCGTTTATATTTAAGGCAAGTTGCTGAAAAAGCAGGTGTGCATTTTTTACCATCAGAGGGTAGATTGCGGGTATCGTGTCGTCGTTTGATGGGATTGCAAATGCAAGATCATTTTTTACCTTGTTCTTTTGGTATTTTAGGATGTGGTTTGAATCGGGCTTTGGAAAACGTGATTTGTGCTAAAAAGAGCTTTTTTGTTTCTTTAAAAAAATCGCTTCATCCTGTTTTTTGGCGTTTTACGATTAGTTTGATTTTTTCTCATGCCTGCATTCCAGAAGGTCGGTCTCTTTGGCAAGAGGATCAAGCACCTCCTTTAGAACTTGAGTCTTTCGTTTTTGAAGGAAAGGGTGTTTTGTATTTGAGAACCTGGATGCCCTTTGTAGAAGAAAGCCTCCATCCGAAGTCCTTACAAATTATGGCAAATCGTATGTACCAGCAGGCCAAGCATCTTTATCCTTTTCTGGAAAGGGATCTTGCAGCCATATATCCTGATTTTCGAGATAACACTTTTGAGTTGGAAGAAAAATACTCCTTTGATTCACTAAATCATATTCCAGAGAATTTGATGGTTTTTTCTGGACAGGGATTAGGCATTCATACAGGGCTTTATAATGTGTGGCTGAGTTCTCAAGAGGCCTACCCTGAGTTGGGAAGCCTAGGTCCGACCCTTGCTGCTTTAGAGTCTGTAGCTTGGATTGCAAGAGCCTCCGATCGGGAAAAAAGGGCACAGAAGATCTAAATGGTCGTTGGGTTATCTTGCGAGCGCAATGCAGGCGGTATTTCAGTGAGAGCCTTTCTATGACGCCTAGTATCTGATCCGAAAAAAAATCTTTGAGTTTTTCCATGCATCAGACGAAAGCTTCTTATGCATATTGTGCGCAATAAAGAAGGCCAGGCAGTGAGTGAATACATGCTCCTGCTTGTGGTTTGTATCGGACTTCTTATGATAGTTGTAAGCAAACTTATTGCGCCTGCATATAACGCATTGGCAAAAGCTGTGAGTAGGAAAGTAGAATCCACGATTTTTTCCATGGACATGCACTATTATAAAGTGAGGTAGGGTCTGTTTTTATCAAAAATACCTGCATTAAGCGTTATCACAGCCAGGCACAGAGATTAGTTCGTAAAATAGATTTATATGGATTATATAAAAAATAAAAAGAAACGAACCGACTGATGAGTCAAAGTATACCATGGGGATAGGGGAATTACGATGACTCACCAGCCTGTCCGTCTGAGTCATCAGTAACATCATACCTGCCCATTTGTCTACACTTTTTTTTTATAAAGCTGTGCTTTTTTTTTCGATAGGGCGGGGGCTTAGATACATTTTTACCAAGAGTGCTTGGTTTTTGCATGAGATGTCTTCCCAGGTATTTCAAAAAAACTTGAGAGCAGATCATGTATGTATGACAGCAACGCTTGTGTCCTAGCTAAGGGAAGGAATTGAGGGGCTACCCAGTGAAAGTGCGATTTCAGGACATAGATTCGCATATCCTTAATCAAAAAAACACACAAACCTATGGGTTGATAGCCTAAAAAAAATCTCAATTTCAGTAGTCGAACTGATAAAAACGAAACTCCAGGCCATGCACGGAAAATTATAAAAATAGATTCGCATATCCTTAATCTATTTTACTAAAAAAAAAAAGATTTATCGGATAGATTCGAAAGATGCACATTTTTTCAAACCAAATACCTTGGACCTATTGGATAGGCTGGCGTTATTTAAAATCCAAAAAAAATTCAAATTTTTTAAATTTTATTACTTTGCTATCTATCGGAGGTATTGCACTTGGAGTTGCATCGATGATTGTCGTTCTTTCTGTTATGGATGGTTTTCAGTCAGAACTCAAAAAAAGAATGATGGCCTCAAACTTACATATTTTGATAGAACCTCGTGCTCAAAAAATACAGGATATTTGGATTCCTCATGATGCTATCGATCTTGCTAAAATTAAGAAAAATCCATCCCTTCAGGGAGTCTTCGAGGGTTTTTGGTCTGTTATTTCAACGGAGGCAATTTTAAAGGTAGGACATAAAGTAGCAGGAATTCAATTAAAAGGCATAAGTAAAGAGCATCTTTCAGACCTGAAAAAACAAATGAAAGAAATGAGCGCTCTTAGCGAAGGACAAATTTATGTAGGAAAAGAACTTGCTTATGAGTTAGCATTGGTACCTGAAGATCATGGTGTTTTAATCTCTCCTACAGAAACCGAAGGCCCTTTAGAGAGTATTCCTCATTTTAAAAAGTTTCAAATTGGGGGAATTTACGAAACTGGTTTAGCTGAGCAAGAACTTCATGTCGTGTTTGCCGAAGAAAAAATGGTTGAATCTTTTCTAAGACGCTCTGGAGTCGTTTCTCATTGGGAAATAAAATTAAAAAAATTTGATCGTGCTCACGAAATAGCTTTAGTCCTTCAAAAGATGTTTCCAGAGTTTCAAATAAGAGATTGGATGCAATTGAATAGTCATCTTTTTGCTTCACTTCGTACAGAAAGATTATGCATGTTTTTACTCCTTACGTTTATTGTGATCGTAGCTTCTTTTAACATCGTAACCACTCTTACCTTGATGGTCTTTGAGAAAAAAAAAGAAATTGCTATTTTAAAAATCATGGGAACTCGTAATAAAGAAGTAGCAAGTATTTTTTTATCAGAGGGTATTTTTATTGGAAGCTCAGGTATTGTTATTGGGGTTCTGTTTGCTTTGCTAGTATGTTTTTTTCTCAAAAGATCCTCTTTTATATCTTTGCCTGATATTTTTTACGATCGTACTTTGCCAGTCACATTTAATCCTTGGTATTATGTTCTTGTTCCTTTATGCACAATGTTAATCATACTATGCGCTTGTCAATATCCAAGCAAACGAGCTTTTCAATTAAAGCCTCTTGAAGGAATTCGATTTGACTGAAATAAATTTTATATATTTTAATGATAATCTATTGTATTAATATAACTAACTTAGTGTTAACTTGATGAGTTTTTTATGAAGAGTATTTTTGGTTTTTTATATGGATTAAATATTGCAGTTGTATTATATGGTCTTTCTTGGATCATTCAAAAAATGATTTTTAAAATGAAATATTTATCTTTGATGGTGATCCTTCCTAGGTATTTTTTGTATTGGTTTTTGTTAAAAAACGGATTTATTCTTTTTTCATCTTCCTCAGTTATTTTTGGCATGGTTTTTGGAATTTATTCTGGATTGACTTTTTTTTATTTTGTAAACAAAAAAAAATCTTGAGAAAAAAAATAATCTATTAATAATAGATTAAAAAAATATTTATATTAATTTTTAATGCAATCACTTGTTAACTGTATAG
>DAISZI010000176.1:0-3981 GCA_036824885.1 Oligoflexia bacterium | reverse complement strand
TTTTTCAGATGCTTTTCGTTTTATTATGCATAATATCTATGAAACCATCGAATCTCAGCAGATTAAAAATCATCTTACTTTAATCGAAAAAGAAGGATTAAATTTATCTAGAAAATCCATTATTTTAAGACTAAATATTATTCCAGGTGGTGGATTTTCTAAAATTTCTCTCAACGAAAAAAATATTGACAACAAAAATCTTGATATCCCAGTTGATTTAGATTCACCTTTAGAGTTAAAAATTCTGCGCTCTGGATATAAAAATTTTCAAAGAGATTTTGTGATAGAATCAACCCAAGTTGCCGAACTCACAGAATGGATGATTGATGTAACTTTAGAACCGCTTCACTATGGATTTATTTCCTTAAAATCTACACCTAGCGCTACTGCCATCATACCCATGGAAGAAAACACCACCTGGAAATACAAAACTCCTCTTGAAAATGAAAAATTACCTACGGGAAACTATGTCATTCGCTTATCTAACCCTATTTTAGGGATGGAAAAAGTCATTCAAACAACGATTGAAGAAGGAAAATCCGTCAACTTTGACGTGAAATTAGACATTCTAAAATAGCTGGAATTAATCCATCAAAAGAACCATTGGAAAAAATAACTATCACATCACCCGATATACACTTTTCAAGTATTTGAGAAACGCGATCTTTTTTTTCAGACACTAAAAGAGAAGCAGGAACCGACGAAGACAAGTCTTGAACTAACAATTCACTTGAAAAATGATCTTCTTCTTCGATTCTAGACTGATCATAAGGATTTGCAACAAAGACTCTATCAGCCTCTTGAAAAGAACGCACATATTCCTTCTGGAACACTTTTCTTCGAGAAGTCGCACTTCTAGGCTCAAAAACAGCAATCAATCTTCTCTGAGGATAACGAAATCGTAACGCTTTTAAAGTTTCTCGCACAGCAGTGGGATGATGTGCAAAATCATCAATGACTAAAATACCACCTACCTCAGCTTTTATTTCTTGACGTCTTTTCACTCCTCGAAATGAAGAAAAAGCTTCATGCATCAACGTTAAATTGACTTTTCTGTTTTGACATAAAATCCAAACAGCAAGCGCATTTAAAACATTATGAGTACCTACGAGATTGAAACAAATAACATCAACTTTTTTTTGATGATCCCAGATTTCAAATTGAGTCTTCTGTGTTTTTTCTATGAATTGAATATTTTTTGCAAGAAATTGACCCGACTTAATTCCATAAGAAAAAACAGGCACTTGGGATTTCATTGCAATCTTTTGAACGCAAGGATCATCCCAATAAGCAATTAGACTTCCTTCAGAACGAATACGACTCACTAAACCTTCAAATGCAGCCACCACTGCTTCAAAGTCAGCATAAATATCAGCATGATCAAACTCTACAGAAGTTAAAACAACGTCATCGGGAAGATAATGATTGAACTTGGGAACTTTATCCCAAAAAGAAGTATCATATTCATCTCCCTCTAAAACAAAAGGTTTTCCAGGCGCAAGATCAGAAACATGAAAACTAAAAGGAAGATCATAACATACCCCCCCTACAAAATAATGAGGATCTTCATGGCATTGTTTTAAAACATAAGCAAGCAAACTGGAAGTAGTAGTTTTCCCATGGGTACCAGCAACCACAAGATTGCGTGTTTGCTTTAAAAAAAGATTTTCCATCGCTTCTGGAAGTGAAGTAATACAATAACCTTTTCGTTTCGCCTCTAAAGCCTCTGGATTGTCAGAACGAATGACATTTCCAATCACCACAAGATCTAAATCACTTAAATTTTCTAAATTTTTAGGATCATAACCATCAAAAACAGGAATACTCGCATCCAGTAACACGTCACTCATGGGTGGATACTTATGAGAGTCACTACCTGAAACATCAACCCCCAATCTTTTAAGATAAGTAGCAAAAGCTCCCATCAACGTTCCACAAATACCTATGATATGTACTTTTTTTAAATGAGCGAAATCAACTACCATGACACCCCCTCTACTTGCATACATCGCTTATATCCGAAATTGCAAGGCTTGAAGATCCTCCCTAAAAGCATCATGCACTCGAGGACGAAAAAGTCGGATTCCAGAATTTTCAGCAGAAGGATGAACGCGATTCGTTAAAACAACAAATGCAAGTGCCTCTTGTCGATCAATCCACAAAGAGGTCCCTGTAAACCCTAAATGACCTACTGTTTTTTTTGAAAAAAAACGCCCTGTAGACCCTCCCTCAGAAGGGGTATCCCAACCCAAAGTACGTTCACAGCCTCCAGGCTCCTTGACACAAGTCCACATTTTTTCAAGCATTGCTTCTGAAAGAAAACCGTCAATCAATGCCGCCACAAAATGCAAAACAGCTTGAGCTGAGGCAAAAACCCCTGCATGCCCCCCATAGCCCCCCATCGCCCAGCAATTTCTATCATCTACCTGACCTTGTAAAATCGCCTGCCTCCATCCACATTGCTCGGTGGACGCAGTATTCGAAGATTTCCAAAGCCAAGCAGGTGTATCGATTTTCTGATAAAAAGCTTCTTGAACACCCATAGGCTTCCAAAGCAAACTCTGAACAGCTCGGTCTAAAGGCATCTGCAGCACTTCTTCTAGAACAAAACCCAGAGTTAAAAAAGAAAGATCAGAATAAAGACTGAAACTTCCAGGTGGATATTCTTGAGCAACAGAAAAAACCAAGCCTCGCATCACTTCTTGTCTTTTTTGAATCGAAACAGAATATAAAGGCTGAGGCAAAAAACGAGCCTCAAGCATCTCCCAAAATGAAACCCAAGCAGGCTGCCCCGAAGTATGAGACAATAAATGATGCACCTTAACCCGCTTATCTTGAAATTCTGGCAAAATGGACTGCACTTGAGTTTCCCAATCAAGCCAGCCTCGTTGAACCAAGTAAGCTGCTAAAGGAGCTGTAGCCATCACTTTGGTTAATGAAGCCACATCGAAAAGAGTATGAATAGCCATAGCCTCACAAGAAGGCACTATCCTTTGAGACCCCCAAGCTCCTAAATACATCCTCTGGCGATGCAAATTGACATACCCAAGCACACATCCAGGAATCCACTTTTGCTCAATAGCCCAAGCCACTTCCTTGCCAAGGCGAGGAAAGTCACTGCACGCTAAGGATTCAAGCTGCCATCGATCCCAATCAAGCATCTTTCACCAAACTGTATTCGTAAAATTCTCGGCAATAATTTTTAACGCATGATCCTCTTCCGCAATATAAAGCATCTTCGTACCATACGATTGGTGAGCCTTCACCCCTGAGGACCAATAAGAAATATAATTTTGAGTAAAAGTCACCATTGCATATTTAGGATGCAAATA
The DNA here is from genome assembly GCA_036824885.1 of Oligoflexia bacterium. GTDB lineage: Bacteria > Bdellovibrionota > UBA1018 > UBA1018 > UBA1018 > DAISZI01. The sequence goes on along the minus strand of DAISZI010000176.1, from coordinate 649 downwards.
AAAAAAAACATTTTTAGGCTCTATTTGAATCCGAGCATATTTTTCATTCAAACGAGATTTATACTTTTTCCAAGCCGCTTTATCTTTTCCTTCCGTCAAAAAATCAGAATGGTAAGCATCTATATAAGCCTGTAAGGCCTTCGTCTTCCAATTTTTTATCCAATTATCAAAAAAAATTTTAATTTTATGATCAGGTGCAGCACGCATATATCCATCGCTCAAACCTGAAAAAATTAAGATAGGTGTAAGTCCTAATCGAATGTAAGATCGAACTTCTTGCATTTCTTTATTTTGAAGAACTACACAGCCTTCGCTATCAAACTTTTTCTCAGTCCGTCCAGGGTTATCTGTGCCGTGAAGCATGATCCCAGAACCTGTAACTCCCGCTATTCTGTCAAAAGCATTCGGAAAATTCATGGAAAAACCCATCACCCCAAATTTCTTCGGAAGTGTGGGAGGTTTGGAAAAACTATTGAATGTATAAATACCTTCAGGAGTTTTTAAATCATCTTCCGTTTGCTTATCTCCCTGCACTTTTCCTAAAGTGGTATGGTAAGTCTTAACAATATGATAACCTTCCCGTCGACTTTCACAGACATGAAGAAGATTTTTACTTTTATCTACTAATAAAGCGGTGGGAACTTTGTCT
>DAISZI010000388.1:0-1025 GCA_036824885.1 Oligoflexia bacterium | reverse complement strand
AGGCATGCCCATAGTTTTGATGCAGACCCCATTTCAGATCTTGACATCACCTACCTTTCTCAGGATTATGTTGACCTCGGAGATACATTCGTCGAGCAAATAAGATTACAAGCCCCCTTCCAGCCACTTTGTGAGCAACAGTGTGAAGGTCTTACGATACCCTAGGGTATTTTAAAAAGGAGATTTTATGGCAGTCCCCAAAAAGAAAGTTTCTAAAAGTCGAAGGAATATGCGTCGTTTTGCCGGAGGCAATCAATTAAAAAAAGTCACCCTGACGACCTGCATGGGCTGTTCCCAGCCTGCTCGGCCTCACCGCATTTGTAGTTGCGGCTGGTACCGAACTCAAATTCTTCCAAAAACAACTGCTTCTGAGTAACAGTGGCTTTTAGCGCAAGAATCACGGGAACCGGCTCCGCCTTTCCTTCTTCAGTGCTTCGCAATGAGGACCTTTCGAAAATGGTGGATACCTCAAACGAGTGGATCCAAACTCGCACGGGCATTTTAGAGCGTCGTATTGCCCGAAGCGGAGACCCAGAAGAAAGCAATTCAAGTTTTGGTTACCTGGCGGCACAACAAGCCTTAAAAATGGCGGGCAAGCGTCCTGAAGATTTAGACCAAATTATTTATGCCACCTGTACTCCCGATACGCTACTTCCCTCAACGGCATGCTGGCTTCAAAAAAAATTAGGTGCCAATCGTGCCTGGGCAGTGGATTTGAACGCCGCTTGTTCGGGTTTTGTTTTTGGATTAGCCTCGGCAAATGCCTTCATTCAATCGGGACAAGTGCGAACCTCCCTGGTCGTGGGTTCGGATATCTTAAGTGCTTTCACTAATTGGAATGATCGTGCTTCCTGCATTCTTTTTGGAGATGGAGCAGGTGCTGCTATTATCGAACAAACCTCCTTAAATCATACTCACCGTATTTTAGATACGCAGCTACGAAGTGACGGAGATCAGTGGGACTTATTCCACATTGTTGCAGGAGGATCCAATCAGGAAGTAACCCCTGAAGCCTATGCCAACAA